>JBDUAH010000208.1:0-4683 GCA_040004745.1 Chthoniobacterales bacterium
CCGGTGCGCACGGCGGTGCCGTCGCGCACTTCATCGCTCACGTTCGCGGGTCGCGGGGCGGCCTGGTTCGGGAGCAATTTAACATCTTTGACGATCTGGCTCACCCGCGCCTGCTTGAGCTGGGCGGCGCCCGCGCGGGGGTGGGGAAAGATTAAAAAGAGAGCGAGCGCGAGGGCCGCGGGGTGACGAGAGAGTTGGCCTAACGACTTAATGGTTCGCATAGAATCAGTGGGTGTGGATCGATTTTTACGGATGACGAGATCGCACGCCGTTGCCAGCTCGATTTGGCTCCGCCTGAGAGCTCAAATACGGCCGCGCCAGGGCGGTCTTCCCGCGCGAAAGATTTTTAGCGAGAACGCGCTCTCGAAGTCAAGTGCGGCGGTGACGGCGCGCGGAAAATGGGCCGCTAATTTTCCTGCTGCAAGAGGAGCGGCTTGGCCCGAAGCACTCCCGGGCGCTGGACGTCGAGAGGGCGCGCGGTCGCGGCTGGCGGGATGAGATCGTGGGTTTTTCCCGCGCGCTTCGCCGGCGCCCGGTGCACGATAACGGTTCCGCCGGCAGCCGCGGTGGCGTTGCTTCCATCCATCAGGTCGCGCAACTGATCCGAATTTTTCAGAGTGATGCCGGTTCGCGGCGTCATCACGCGCGGGCGGGCGGTCTTCCCTTTTGCGCTCAGCGGCTGCGCCTCGTCGGAACTCGGCCGTGCGGTGGCGGCGAGGCGGGAGCCGGAAGGCATCTTCTTCTCGTTAGGCACCGTGACGGTCGAGGCTCCGGCGACCAGCGGGCCCCCTTGAAAATCGGAGAGGATGATCTGGTTACCCTCGGTATAGGTGACGAGGAAAGAACCGGAGCCGTCTGAGGCGTTGACCCGGCTGCCAGGGAGAGCGTTCGCGAAAACTCCCGTTAACGCAGTGGAGCTAAGGATGGTGAAGTTGTTGTTGTTCGCGGCTTGGAAATTATTCACGAAGGAAACTACGAGCTGGCCGGCGAGGGCGACGGTGCCATTCACATTGAGGAAGCCGTATTGGCTGCCCTGGGTCAGGCCGCCGAGCTGAAAAGTGAGCTGGGAACTGGAAAGGAGCGTGACCGCACCATTCACGACCAGGCCGCTGCCACCCAGCGCCGGTTGCAGATTGGCGCCGTTCGTGATCGCCGAATTAATCGTCCCGCGAGCGTCAACCATACCGCCCATAAAGTTCAGCGCGGTCGAGGACGTCACGGTCCCGCCCGCCTGCCGGAAAGTGCCAGCGGTTTGCGTGTAAGTTCCACCGCCGGTAACCGAGAGCGTTCCACTGCCGATGTCCACCAGGCTGCTGGAAGTGAGCGCGCCCGTCACTTGCACGGTGCTGCTGTCTACGGCTGTGATCGTTCCGTTGTTGGTGAAGGCGCCACCGCCGTTCCCGCTTAGAAGCAGGATGCCGCCATTGATCGCTTGCATCGTGCCGTTGTTGATCAATCCCGCTTCGGCGCTCGGATCGATGAGCAGATTCTGCCCGGCCGTGTTCGCGGAAATCAGGCCGCCGATCTGATTGACAATGCCGATGGCGTTGTTGCCGAAGTTCCCCGAACCGTTGAGGCCGCCCTGGACGGTGTTGCTGGCGTTGGTGAGGGTGCCGCTGCCGAGTATGCGATCGGCTTGAGTCAGGTTCACGACGCCATTGCCCGTGAGAGTGACGTCGCCGTTGATCGAGAGATCGGTGAAGTTGCCCGCGGAATTGAGGGAGATACTCCCGTTGTTGGTGATCGTGCCCGTAAGCGTGGTCGTGGTGTTGTTGTTCGCAATCAAGGTTCCGCTGTTCGTTAGGTTCGCCAGCATCGCGGTATCGAGATTACGGAAGAGGCCGGTCCCGACTGTGGTCAAGGTGCCGCCAGTCAGCGAAGCCCCCGCAGTGAACTGGACCTCTGAGCCGGTCTGAGCTGTTATTGTTCCGCCGGTATTGGTAAAAGCACCTCCGCCATTTCCGGTCAGGAGCACGGCTCCGCCATTACTCGACTGGATAAGTCCTAGGTTGATGAGCCCGCTGGTCGCGTTCGGATCAAGTCGCATGACCAGGCCTGAGACGTTGGCAGAGATCAAACCGCCCGCTTGATTGATGATGCCGATGGCGTTGTTCCCAAAGTTTCCCGAGCCATTGAATCCACCTTGGATGGTGTTGTTTACGTTCGTAAGCGTGCCGCTGCCGAGGATGCGATCAGCCGAAGTAAGATTTACTACGCCAGCGCCCGTGAGCGTCACATCTCCGCTGATCGAAAGGTCGGTGAAATTGCCGACGGAATTCAGGGAGATGCTGCCGAGATTAGTGATCGTGCCGACCAGGGTAGTGGTGGTGTTATTGTTGCCGACCAAGGCCCCGCTATTGGTCAAAGTGGTGAGAGTGGCGGTGTCCAGGTTGACGATACTGCCGCTGCCCGCGGTCAGGAGGGTGCCCCCCGTGATGCTGACGCCCGCGGTGAGTTGCACTTGAGAACCGTCGAGCGCCTGAATGATTCCGCCCGTATTGGTGAAAGCGCCGCCGCCATTGCCCGTGAGGAGGAGGATACCGCCATTACTCGCCTGCATGACTCCGAGGTTGATCAAGCCACCCGAGCCGGGATCCACCCGCAAGGTCACATCAGAGTTACCGTTAAAGTTATTCGCGGCGATTACGCCACCGCTCCGATTCACTATCGTGAGGGTGTTATTACCGAAATTCCCGCTGACGTTACCTGCTCCCTGAATGGTAAAGCCAGAGCCATCGGTCCCACCGATAAAAAGTGTGCCGCTGCCCAGAATGCGCGCGGCTGATTGCAGACTCAGGGCGCTCCCGCCGGTCAGAGTGACATCATCATTTATCACGAGATCGGTGAAATTACCTGTAGAGGCGAGAAGAATGCTCCCGGTGTTGGTGATGGTGCCGGAGAAGGTGGTGGTGCTGTTGTTGTTCGCGACAAAGCTACCCGAGTTAGTTACCCCGTTGAGCGTTGCGGTGTCCAGATTGCGAATGACGCCGCTGCCGCTGGTGGTGACGATCCCACCATTGATGGTCGCGCCAGCGGTGAGTTGAACCTCCGAGCCGTCGAGTGCCTGAACGATTCCGCTTCCGTTATTGAAAGCGCCGCCGCCGTTGCCGGTAAGAAGGAGGAGGCCACCGCCGCTACCTTGCAAGGTGCCGTTATTAGTCAGGCCATTGTCAGGACCAGGATCGATCCGCAGAACCTGTCCCGCCACGTTGGCGTCGAAGAGGCCCGCGGTTTGGTTAATGATGCCGATGGCATTGTTCCCAAGGTTGCCGGAGCCGTTTGAGCTTCCCTGGATGATATTGTCGACATTAGTCAGAATGCCGGAACCGAGGATGCGGTCGGCCAAGGTGAAATTGACCACGCCGCCTCCAGTCAGAGTGACATCTCCGCTAAGCGACAGATCAGTGAAGTTGCCCGTCGAGGCCAGGGTGATGCTGCCACTGTTATTGATCGTGCCGACGAGAGTGGTGGTACTGTTATCATCGCCAATGAAGACACCTGCGTTCGTTAGGTCTATGAGACTGCTGGTATTCAGGTTGTGAAATTCCCCGCTGCCGGCGGTGGAAAGGGTTCCGCCGGTGATCGCAGCGCCCGCGGTCAACCGCACCTGTGAGTTATCAAGCGCGGAGATGGTCGCTCCGGTGTTCTCGAAGCCGCCCCCACCGTTGCCGGTGAGCACGAGGAAGCCCCCGTTGCTCGCCCGCAGGAGTCCGTGATTGATGAATCCGTTGGCGACATTCGGATCGAGCAGCAGGACCTGCCCGACGACATCGGCGTCGAAGAGACCGTTCACTTGGTTCACAATACCGATCGCGTTATTCCCGAGACTTCCCGAGCCGTTGAGGCCGCCTTGAATAGTGTTATCGACGTTGGTCAGAATACCCGACCCTAGGATCCGCGCCGCCTGGGTGAGCGTGACCACGCCGCCGCCGTTGAGGGTCACGTTTCCGTTCAAGGAGAGGTCGGTAAAGTTGCCGCTCGAGGCCAAAAGAATACTACCGCTGTTCGTGATCGTTCCCGAAAGAGTGGTCGTGGTATTGTTATTCCCGATGAACACTCCGGCGTTGGTGAGGTTGACCAGGCTGGCGCTATCGAGATTATGAATCTCGCCCGTCCCGATCGTGGCAAGCGTGCCGCCACTCAGAGCCGCGCCCGCGGTGAGTTGCACCTGGGAGCCAGTTTGCGCGACGATCATGCCGCCGGTGTTATCGAAGCCGCCGCCGCCATTGCCCGTAAGGAAAAGCAGGCCTCCGTTGCTGGCCTGCATCACTCCCATGTTCGTTAGGCCACTATCCAAATTGGGGTCGATGCGCAGGACTAGTCCGGAGAGGTTGGCGTCGATCACCCCGGTGCTTTGGTTTATCAAGCCGATGGCGTTGTTCCCGAGGTTTCCGGATACATTCATTCCGCCATCGATGGTACTGGCATTGGTCAGGGTGCCGCTGCCGGTGATTCGGTCCGCGTTGATCAGGGTCAGCGTGCCCGCACCCGTAAGGGTGACGTCGCCATTGAGGACCAAGTCGGTGAAATTGCCGGTGGAATTGAGGAGCAAGTTGCCGTCATTGATGATCGTGCCGGAGAAGGTCGTAGTCGTGTTGTTTGAAAAGAGGATGCTGCCGGCGCCGGTGAACTGGGCGCCGTCGCTGAAAGTGTAGCCGGTGGTAAACTGAAGGACGGCGTCAG
>JBDUAH010000209.1:0-4664 GCA_040004745.1 Chthoniobacterales bacterium
GGGCAGCTTCAGAACCCGCTCCAAACGACTCTGAACCCCAAGCTCCTCCTTCAGGTCCCGCTCGGCGGCGTCGTCATATTCCTCGCCAGCGTCCACGTGTCCTGCGGCGCTCGAATCCCACACGCCGGGATGGCGATCTTTCAGCAGCGAGCGTTTTTGCAGAAAAACCTCCCCGGCGTCGTTAAAAAGTAGGATATGCACCGCTCTGTGGAGCAAGTTATTCCCATGCACCGTGGACCGCGGCGCGGCGCCGATGACTCGATCCGCCGCATCGACCACCGCGAAGGGCTCTCCTGCCGGTGCGGCATCGATCATTTCCTTCTCAGGACGGGCGAGGTTGGACAACTCGACCCACTGCAAAAGCGTTAATTCCTCAGCTCGTGCGCGTGAATCGAACCCACCGGCCTTGGCTGCGGTCTCCCAATCCGGTATCTCATCGCGTAGCAATTTTTGCAGTTGCTTTCGTCTTTGGGAAAAACCGAGGCGAACCAGCCGAGCGAACAACTGCTGATCGTGAGGCGGCAGTTCAGCCGGCGGCCTCGGCGTGAGCTTCACGAAGGCGGAATCCACGTCCGGCCGCGGCAAAAAAACGCTCGCCGGTACCGTGCGAAGATATTCCACGCGGTGATGAAGTTGGATTAAAAGAGTGAGCGCGCCGTAGTCGCGCGTGCGGGGTTCGGCGGAGAGGCGCCGCGCCATCTCTTTTTGTAACATGCACAACCACAGAGATATGGGGCTTGGATATTCAGTGAAGCGCAGCAAGAGTTGGCTGGAAATATTGTAAGGAAGATTCCCGATGAACTTCACGCGAGGCTGCGCGAAAAGCTGCCGCACATCATAATCCAGGGCGTCCGCGTGGAGCACTTTGAGCCGGTCGCTGGGAAAACGCTGGCGCACGAATTCCGCCAAGCGCGCATCCTTCTCGATGGCCAGCACGCTCGCGCCTGAGGCGAGCGCAAACTCAGTCAGCGCGCCTAATCCCGGGCCCACTTCCACCACGTAATCCTCCGGCGTGAGCTCGGCCCGAATGACGATCCATTGCGCGAGATTCCGATCGTGCAGGAAATTTTGGCCGAGCGTCTTCACCGGCGAAACGCGGATCTCCCGCAAGGTTGCGTCGATCTCGGAAAGCTTCATCGATTCCTCCGGCGCGAAGCTGCCGTGGGCCTCGAAAGACAGGTGCTATTCACAAATTCATGTGAACAAAAAGCGCCGAGAGCAGGTTCTTATTCACAAGTTATTCAACCGGCTTAATCGGTGAGGAAAGCGCGATGCGAAATTACCCCTCAATTGGCGTTCTTTCAGCCGTTGGTGGCGGGAGTTCCGCGCGCTGCTCTTTTTTCTTACGGCTGCGCAGATACGTACGGCGTGCGTCTTTGAGCGACACGCCTTCCAAGAAATACACGATCGCCGCCCGCCCTAGCGCGTAGGTGCCTGCGCCTGCCACCATTCCGCAAACGATATTTCCCCAACCGGGAAAGAATTTGAGCACGGCCCGCGCTCCCTCGCGTAACGCCATCCCTGCACCCACGTTCACGCCGAGAGCTGCGACAAATTCCGTCGCCGCGCGCAGGCTTCGCTCACGGCCAGCGATGTACATAATACCGGAGACCATCACGAGTTGGAGCGTAGTCAGGACGGGTAGATCCGCCAACGGGATGGGTTGCGCACCGATCGCGGTGCAAATGGCGGTGGTCGATTTTACCAGCACCTGCGCGATCTCCTCCTGCGCACGGCGGTCGCGCGAAATGCGGATCATTTCCACCCGCGCTTCGTTTGGTAACTCCTTCGTCAGGATACCCATCAAGCGCGTGGCGCCAGGGTTTGCCTCAGGTGCTCCTCGGCCCGCCAATTGAATTTCGAGCACTTGTAGGAGCTGATCCCGCACGTTGGGCATTTCATCGAGCGCGGCCTGCAGTTTTATTTGGCCGGCACCGCGTTCCGCCGTGGCGTGGCCATTGTGTTCTGCTTGGTCGCGTCCCGGTGCGAGCAAGGAAACTCCGATCACTTTAGCCGGCGCCGTCGCCGCTGTGCGGGGAACGTCCACCAGCGCTGCCAGCGTCTCCAGATCTCGAGCGAGGACGGGGCGCGCGCTGCTGCCGTCGATCACATGAAAGAAAATGTCCGCCGGCTGGCGTCGCAGTTCTTCCTCGATCTTCCGCCGCGCAGCCGCATCCGCGCCCCGAGCGTCGAGCAGAGCGACATTGCCGTGTCCGCCCACATCCATGTCCTGCCAACGGTAAACTTCCATCAGCACATCGCTCAGGTCACCGGGTTGCGCCGCAGCGAAGAGCGCGGAAACAACTTCCTGCACCGGCAGTTTGTGCGCGCCCGTGAGGACGAGCCGGGGAGGGCGCTGCTTGAGAAACAACTGTTTCAGTGGCGTCAATTCCTGCAGCACCGGCTTCTGAATAGAGGTCGGCAGCTTGCTCAGAAAACCCTCGAGCCGCTCAACGATATGGAGAAAAAGTGGCTGATTCATAAACGCGTTGTCCTTTCACCACTGCGATTTTTTGGAGCGATTGCAAGGTGGGGCAAAGGCCCCTCCCGGAAAACGCTTCCAAAGCCCGCATGAATGTCTATAACCAACGCATGAAATTGAATCTGGAAGCTCTTTCCCGCGCCGCCAACGAAGCCCGCGGACTGGCCATGGACGCCGTCCAAGCCTCGAAATCAGGCCATCTCGGTCTCCCGCTCGGCTGCGCGGAAATTGCCGCCGTCCTCTATGGAAATGTTTTGCAACACAACCCCGACCAGCCGCGCTGGATCGGTCGCGACTACTTTGTCCTCTCCGCCGGCCACGGGAGCATGCTGCTTTATTCCTGGCTGCATCTGAGCGGCTATGATTTGCCCATGGAGGAAGTGAAAAACTTCCGGCAACTGCACAGCAAGACGCCGGGGCATCCGGAATTTTTCGAAACTCCGGGCGTGGAATGCACCACTGGCCCACTCGGGCAGGGCGTGGCCAATGCGGTCGGCATCGCCATGGCAGCGAAAATGGCGGCGGCCCGTTTCAATACCCCCGAGCACATGATCTTCGACCAGCACGTGGTCTGCTTGGCGGGCGACGGCTGTTTGCAGGAAGGCGTCTCCGCGGAAGCGAGCGCTTTTGCCGGGCACTTCGGGCTCGATAACCTCATCCTGATTTACGACAACAACGACGTCACGCTCGATGCCATGGCCAAGGTGACGCAGAGCGAAGACACCGGGAAGCGCTTCCAGGCCTATGGCTTCGAGGTGCAGAAAGTGGACGGCCAGGACATGGACGCCTTCTTAAAGGCTTTCAACAAGGCGAAGAAGCGCGATAACGGCAAACCGCAGATGATCATGGCGCACACCGTGATCGGAAAGGGCATCCCGGAGGTCGCGGGCACGAACAAGGCGCACGGCGAGGCCGGCGTGAAATTTGTCGATGCGGGCCGCAAAGGCCTCGGTCTGCCGGAGGAGCATTGGTACGTCTCCAAGGAGACGCGCGAGTATTTTGCCGAGCACAAGAAATCTCTCGTTAGGCAGTACAAGCGCTGGGAAAAAATGTACAAGGAATGGCGGACGCAACATCCCGAACAGGCCCAGCTTCTCGATGACGCGATCGCGAAAAAAGTGCCCGAGGACCTGAACGCGAAGATTCCAGTCTTTCCCGCCGACACGAAGGTGGCCACGCGCAAAGCTGGCGCCGACGTCCTCCAGCCGCTCGCGCAAGCCATGCCCTTCCTCATCAGTGGCAGCGCCGATCTGCACGGCTCGACCTTGAACTACATCGCCGACGGCGGCGACTTCTCGCGCGAAAATCACAAGGGCCGCAACGTCCACTACGGCATCCGCGAACATGGCATGTGCGCCATCATGAACGGCGTCGCTTATCACGGAATTTTCCGCGCTTCCGGCGCCACCTTTCTCGTCTTCGCCGATTATTGCCGGCCGTCGATTCGCCTGGCCGCGCTCTCACGTCTGCCGAACATCTACATCTTCACCCACGACTCAGTCGGCGTGGGCGAAGACGGGCCCACGCACGAGCCGGTCGAGACGGTCAGCGGCTTGCGCGTGATCCCGCAGTTGGATGTCATCCGGCCGGCGGATCCGGAGGAAACGGCGGGCGCGTTCATCGCGGCCACCCAGCGCATCGATGGACCCACTCTGCTCGCCTTGTCGCGCCAGGCGTTGCCGACGATGAACGAGCTGGAAGCCAACGTGCGACGCGACGGCGTCGCGCACGGCGGTTACATCGCGAAGAAGGAAAGCGGCGAGCTAAAGCTCATTCTCCTTTCCTGCGGCAGTGAATTGCAGCACGCCATCGCTGCCGCAAAAGAACTCGGTGAAGGAACGCGTGTTGTTTCCATGCCGTGTTTCGAGCGCTTCGAGCGCCAGGATGATTCTTATCGCGAAGGAGTGATCCCGAGGTCCTGCCGGCGGCGGGTGGCGATCGAGGCCGGCGTGAGCGGGCTCTGGTACAAGTACGTGGGGCTCGACGGCAAAGTGGTCGCGATCGATCGCTTCGGCATGAGCGGTCCGGGCGATCAGGTCATGAAGGCACTGGGCATGGATGCGCAACATGTGATCGATGCCGCGCGTTCTTTGTAAGCGCGCGTAGTGATCGCTTCCCGCACGGAGATCGCGCGCGAAGAGGTCGCGTCGCACTACGACGAGCTCGATCATTTTTATCGCGA
>JBDUAH010000210.1:0-4658 GCA_040004745.1 Chthoniobacterales bacterium
ATCTGACGTTGCGCCCCAGCGCTCCTCAGGATTTATCCACGCTGTATTTCCCGGGGACGACGAAGAGAAGTCCTGTCAGCATCACCGCCAGTTCCACCGCGGCCAGATTGGTGCGCAGCGTCCCCACGCTGCCCAGGACCCCTAACAAGTGGACGAGAGTGATCGCAAGCACGAGAAGCACGCCCGGCCGGAAGAAGAGCCCGAAGATCATGAGCGCCCCGCCCGCGCAGCCCATGAGCGCGCCGAGAAATCCCCAAATCTGGTAGTGGTTGTGCAAACCCAGATAGCGGATTCCCGCTCCGAGGCTGGCCCAGGCCCGCGGCCCGTGAAGCAGCACCGGACCAGTGAGAATGATGAACAACACGCCGAGCCCCAGGCGCATGATGAGCAGGCCGGTCTCGCGATATTTTGCTAAAAACTGCATCCGCATGCGCGGAGGCTGAATCGATCAGGAACAGATTGCAAATGAAAGGCGCGCACCGATAGGTGCCGGCATGAGCGGGATTACCAAAGCGGTGCTGCTGGCGGCGGGCCGCGGCACGCGCATGCGCGAGCTGACCAGCGAAATCCCGAAGCCGATGCTGAAAGTTCGCGGCAGGCCGATCCTGCAACACATCATCGAGGGACTACGCGGCGCAGGCGTTACCGACTTCCTAATCATCGTCGGCTGGCGTGCCGAGGTAGTGCGTGATTTTCTTGGCGACGGCTCCTCATTGGAGGTCCGGATCAGTTACGAGACGCAAGTGCAGCAGGATGGCACGGGCAAAGTGGTGCAGTTGGCGCGGACCTTTTGCGGCACCGATGCATTCGTTCTCAGCTACGGCGATATCCTGATCGAGGCCGACAATTACGAGCGACTGACGTCTCCGTCAGCCGACACCGAGGCGATCATCAGCGTGAAGAAAAATCAGGATGTGAGCAAAGGTGGCGCCGTCTTCCTGAACGAAAACTTCGAGATGACTGACCTGCGCGAGAAGCCGCAACCGGGTGAACCAACCAGCCCTTGGTATAACGCCGGCGTTTACGCTTTTCGCCCGAGCATCTTCGATTTCATCTCGCGCCTGGAGCGTTCGCCGCGAGGCGAATTTGAACTCACGGATGCCATCCGCGCCTTGGCGCAATCCGGCCAAAAAGTGCAGGCGCTGGAACTGACCGGCGACTGGGCCGATGTGCGCGATCCGGAAATTCTCGCTCAGCTCAACGGCTAGGAAACATCTTCGGGCGATTCCAAATCAGCCTCGCCTTCATCCTCGATTTCGTGGCGCCAGGCTTTCGAAAGCCAGGGCCGAATGAAGCCGTAGAGCAGATAGCCGATGAAGAGCACAGCCGGCATCCATTCGTAGAACATCGCGGTCAAGCTCAACACGACGATGATGACCAGAAAACGCGGAATCGATCGCGTGGAGCGCCAGTTCAAGCCCTTGAAACTTGGATAACTGAAACGGCTGAACATCATGAACGAAAGGAACAGCATGAGCGGCGGCAGTACCCATTTCCACCGCCCCAGGTCGTGGTCTTTTTCGCCCAGCCACCAGAGCATGAAGAGCGTGATCGACGCGATGACCCCAGCCGCCGCCGGGATGGGGAAGCCCTTGAAGTTCTTGTCCGGTCCGACCGGATGCGGTAGGGCGGCAATACAGTTGAAACGCGCCAGCCGCAGGGCTCCACAAAGCAGATAGACAAACGCCACGATCCAGCCCGCGCGGGGGAAATCGACCAGGACGATGCGGTATACCATCAAAGCGGGGGCGACCCCGAAGGAAACGGTGTCGGCTAACGAGTCGAATTCGCGACCGAACGCGCTGTCTTGCCCTCCCAGCCGCGCGAGCCGGCCATCCAGAAGATCGAAAATACAAGCGCCCAGGATATACCAAATGGCCCGGTGAAAAAGCATCGCGGCGGCGTCCGGTTCAGTCGCCTGTAGAAGCGCGCCTTGCACGATCTTGAGCGTCGCGGCGAACCCGCAAAACAGGTTCCCCGCCGTCATCAAATTCGGCAGGAGATAGATCTTTGGCGATTGATCGCTCATTCCGGCAATCGTGCGATGACCGTCGCGCCACCCGATACGCGGTCGCCTATTTTCACCACCACGGTCGCGTCGAGCGGCAAGTAAACTTCCGTCCGCGAACCGAAGCGGATCATCCCGAATCGTTCGCCCTTCTTCAGCTCATCGCCCACCTGCGACCAGCCGACAATGCGACGCGCGATCGCGCCCGTGAGTTGTTTCACGACCAAGGTCGCCCGCGGATTCTGGAACGCCCACGTCACGGATTCGTTCTTGCCAGAACAATCCGCGCTCCGCGCATCCAAGCAAAGTCCATCGCGATGCTCGCGATAGGTGACGCGACCCTCGATCGGCGCGCGGTTGGTGTGAACGTCGAAGACGGAAAGGAAAATGCCCACGCGTTTCATCTTCGCCTTCACCACATCGGTTTCTTCGATCTCAATAATGTCCGCAACCACACCGTCCGCGGCAGCTACCACCGCATCTGGTTCCGACGGCGTCACGCGTTCGGGATCACGGAAAAAAGCGAAGGTGTAAGCGATGAGCAACACAAAAATCACCGGCAACCAGCGCCAGAGGAGAAAAGAGCCGATCGCGAGAACCACGAGAATCAGAAAAATCCAACGTCCCTCGTAAAGTGTCTGCCAGCGCATGGTTGGCGGATAGATTCGGGGCCGCAACCGAAGGGGTCAAGCTCGGGCTGAAACAAGTATTCTTGCCGTGAACCGTAATCGTAGGTCCGAACACCACATCTTGATGGCATGGCGTGTTTCCGCCACTACATGATGGGCTCGGAAAGGCCATTTTACTTCAAGAAACCAATTGTTCCCAGCGCTCTCCACGCCTATGTTTCCGCAGTTTATGTCAGCCGCCGATACGCCTCTTCCCGACGACGAAAATTCCGAAAGCCAAAAGCGCCAGACCGACGCTACCGGAATCAGCCAAAGTCAAAAATACGACGCGGCTCAGATCGATAAGTTGGAGGGCTTGGAGGCGGTCCGGAAACGGCCGGGCATGTACATCGGCGATCCCGATGAACGCGGTCTCCACCATTGCGTCTTCGAGGTTCTCGACAACTCAATCGATGAACATCTCGCTGGCTATTGCAGCAAGATCGAGGTCGTCGTTCATGTCGACGGTTCCGTTTCCGTGCGCGATAACGGCCGCGGCATTCCCGTGGACATGCATCCGAAGTTCAAGATGCCGGCGGTCGAGCTGGTTCTCACGAATCTGCACGCAGGCGGAAAATTCGGTCAGGGCGCCTATAAATACTCCGGCGGTCTACACGGCGTCGGCGCGAAATGCGTTAATGCGCTCTCCGATTGGTTCAAGGTCGAGGTCTCGCGCGATGGCAAAGTCTATCACATGGGTTTCGAGCGCGGGAAAACCACTCAGCCGCTCGAAGTCATCGGCGAGCTGAAGAATAAGAAGCAGACCGGCACGCTGATCACGTTTTTCCCCGATCCGACGATCTTCACGATCACGACCGAGTTTAAATTCGAGCGGCTCGCTTACCGTCTGCGCGAACTGGCGTTCCTCAATCCGGGCCTCGAAATCACGCTCGCGGATGAGCGTGGCGACACCCCCAAGAAGGAAACGTTCCTCTACAAACACGGCATCGAGGAATTTGTCCGCCAACTAGGCGCGAACAAAACTGTCATTCACCCGAAACCAGTCATCCTGACTCGGCAACGAGACGAAGTGTTTGTCGATGTCGTGATGCAATATAACGACAGCTACAACGACCAGATTCTCTGTTTCGCGAATTCGATTCCGAATCCGGACGGCGGCACGCACCTGACCGGCTTCCGGAGCGCGCTCACGAAAGCGGTCAATCAATACGCAAAGGCGAACAGCCTCGTGAAAGACAAGGACCCGGCTATCTCTGGTGACGACGTGCGTGAGGGCTTGACCTGCGTGCTCAGCATCAAATTGCCGAATCCGCGCTTCGAATCGCAGACCAAGGTCAAGCTCGTGAACACCGAGATCGACGGCATCGTAAACTCGGTCGTTTACGAAGGATTGATGACGTTCTTTGATCAAAATCCGCCGATCGCGAAGAAGATTTTCGAGAAAGTGCTCACTGCGGCCCGTGCGCGCGAAGCGGCCCGTAAAGCTCGCGAAACGATCCGGAAAGGCGCGCTCACCGGCGGCGGATTGCCCGGGAAATTAGCCGACTGCTCCGAGCGCGATCCCGATCTCACCGAGCTCTACATCGTCGAGGGCGATTCCGCCGGTGGTTCGGCCAAACAGGGACGCGATCGCCGTTACCAGGCGATCCTCCCGATCCGCGGGAAGCTGATCAACGTCGAAAAAGCCCGTCTCGATCAAGCGCTCAAGAACACCGAAATTCAATCGATGATCACCGCCATCGGCACCGGAATCGGCAAGCCGAAGGAAGAAGGCACGGAGAAAAATGGCAAGGCTGAAGAAGGTACCTTCGATATTAAAAAATTGCGCTACGGCCGCATCATTATCATGACCGATGCCGACGTGGACGGCTCGCACATCCGCGTCCTTTTGCTCACGTTCTTCTACCGGCAAATGACGGAACTGGTCCGGGCCGGAAAGATCTACATCGCCCAGCCGCCGCTCTACCAAATCAAGCGCAAGAAGCGCGAAGAGTATGTGGACGACGACATCCAGTTGAACC
>JBDUAH010000211.1:0-4654 GCA_040004745.1 Chthoniobacterales bacterium
GTGAGCGTAGGCGCCACATTGTCTTCGTCGCTTTGATGAATGATCTGCCAGCGAGATTCTGAAGCTGACCCTTCTCCCGCTGCAGACCGAGCCGGTCCAGCCATCTCCGCAGTGCGCACGAGTGTCGATAGTAAGCTCTGAACCCATGACGCCCTAGCCGGGAGGGCCTCTCCCGCCGCGACCAGTTACTGCACGGAAATGTCGCCGCTAGTCAGCGTGCCCCCGGCGGAATAACCGTTGCTCAGGCTGATGGCGAAAGTGTCCGAGCTTCCGTCGCTACTGTTATCGCTCACACTCACGCTGTAGGTAACATGATTTCCATCATCCAGGCTCGCGCTGCCGCCAAAGGTCGCGCTGTTACCCTCGAACGTAAGAGTGCGCACCCTCGCCTTGGCGAAAGAGACACCACCCGCAGGATCACTGAACGCGAGCGAGCCGCTCAGCCGGTCACCTGAGAGGGTCGCGCGCAGGGTAAAGCTCGCCGGACCGCCCGCACCGTCGATCGAGCCCCGGCCCGACACCTGCGTGGCCGCCATAACTCCGGAGTCATATAGTTCTGCGCTTGGCAACGCCGACGTGCCATTACCGACGCCGCCCGCGATCAGCACATGGCCATCCGTTAACAACGTCATCGTGTCATAATGGCGAGCGGTGATGAGGCTGCCGGTAAAGGTCCAGGTTCCGGTGCCGGCGTCGTAGAGCTCCGCGCTCGCAAGGGCGATGGAGCTGTTTATTCCGCCTGCGACCAGGACCTGCCCGGTAGGCAGCAGCGTCGCGGTCTGCGACCAGCGGGCCTCATTCAGGTTGCCGGTAGCTGTCCACCTTCCGGTAGCAGGGTCGTAGAGCTCGGAGCTGGCCAGGTTAAGGCCTGCTTTATAACCACCTGTGACCAACACCCTGCCATCGGGGAGTAAAGTCGCCGTATGTTCTCTTCGGGCCGTAGTGAGGTTGCCGGTAGGAAACCATAACCCGGTGTTTGGATCGTAAAGCTCCGAGCTCGCGAGCTCGACGTTGTTATAGCCACCGGTCACCAGGACCTTGCCGTTGCGGAGCAATGTCGCCGTGTGTGCGTCGCGTGTCGTGAGTAAGCTGCCGGTCAGCGTCCATGTCGCCGTACTGGCATCGTATAGTTCCGCGCTTGCGAGATAGCCACCGTGATATCCGCCCGCCACGAGGACTTTGCCATTGTTCAGCAGCGTGGTGGAGTGCGACTCGCGGGCGACGTTAAGGTTGCCCGTCGTCGCCCAGGTGCGAGCCGCTGGATCATAGAGCTCCGTGCTCGCGAGATCGTTTCCGCTACTAAATCCTCCCACGACCAGCGCCCTGCCATCGGGCAGCAGGGTGATCCCCGCAGCCTCGCGTGCGGCATTGAGCCGGCCGGCAAATGCCCAGGTCCCCTTGGCCGGGTTGTATAGCTCGGTGCTGGCCAGGGTCTCAGAGCCATTGAGAGCGTAGCCGCCCGCGACGAGCACCTTTCCATCGAGGAGCCGCGTCGCCGCGTGTCCGTAGCGGGCCGTCTTGAGATCGCCGGTGGGATCCCACTCACCGGGCGTGGCGACACAGGGCCGGGCCAGGAGCACGGCAAAGAGCAGGCAAAAAGGAAAGGTCAGACTGCGGCGGTGTGCGGTTGGACAGGGAGAGGATACGGCTTGTCTCATCCCCGGCAGTCTGCGCGGCGAGAAGCCGCGAGAGCAAGAAAAAACCCATGACGCGCCCGGCAGATAACTGGAGGGGGTTAGAGTTTACTATCGACACAAGAGGCTTAAAATGAGCACCTCGTTCATCTTCCATCGAATGCTCTACGATCTGTCGTCACCTCCACTTGGGGTGTCGATAGCAAGCTCTGACCCCGTTACGCGACTCTCTCTTCTCGCCGGCGAAGGAAAGGGCGACCCGGAAGCGTCTGCTGCTCATCGTTCAGGGAGTGATAACAAGCCTGCTGACGATCCGACAGCGCAAAAGTGATGATAGGCGGGATTTTATTCCCCTTTCCAACACTCAGGAAAGGTCCTTGCCGGCTCCCGGTCTGCCGCCCGAGGCTTACTTCGGTGTGAAGAAGATCTCGGCTTCCGCGATGATCTTCTCGTTCGAAATGCCGCCGGCGATGAGGACACTGCCATCGAGCAGGGTGGTGGCGGTGTGGAGGAAGCGCGGATGCTCCAGGGTGAGGTCGAGCAAATGCCAGCGGCCGGCGAGCGGCTCGAACTCTTCGATGCTGGCGAGCGCTTCTTCGCCGTCATCGCTGCCGCCGACGGCGAAGACGTTGCCGTCGGGCAGGAGATCGGCGGTAAAGTAAACGCGTGGCACGACCAGCGGGTGGGTCAGGGTCCAGGTGTTCGCGGCCGGGTCGAAGGTGTCGCAGATCCGGGTGACGGTCTCGGCGCTAGCCGGGCCGAGGAAGCCGCCGGCGGCGAGCACGCGGCCATCAGCGAGCCGCACCTGCTCGTGTTGGTCGCGGCCCGGGATGAGCCGGCCCACTTCACTCCAGGTGCCGGTGGCGGGATCGTAGGTCTCGCTGTCGGTGCGAAGGGACACGGGCGGGATGCTGAGATTCCCCCCGGCGAGGACGACGCGGCCGTCGTCCAGGCGGGTCATCTCGTAGGTGCGGCGGCCGACAATCAAGTCGCCGGTGTCGGTCCACTTGCCGGTGTCGGGGTTAAAGCGCTCGCAGTAGTCCAGGTCCCGGCCGTTTCCGCCGGCGACGAGGACCTGGCCGTCGGGCAGGAGGGCGAGCTTCGGCGACTTGCGCAGGGTGAGCATCGGGGCGGCCTGGAGCCACTTGCCCGTGGCGGGGTTGTAAACTTCGGACGACTTCAGTGGGAGAGCGGCGTCCGACACGCCACCGGCGACCAGGACTCGGCCATCGGCGAGCAGAATTGCGGCGTGGTTTTCACGGGCTTCGTGGAGAGTGCCGGTGAACGCCCAGGAGTTGGTCGCGGGATCGTAGATCTCGCAGGTGGCCGTGGTCGGGAAGTCAGCGCCCATCTGGGTGAGACCTCCTGCCACTAGGACGCGGCCATCGGCGAGCAGGGTGGCGGTGTGGTTGTCGCGGGGCACGATCATCGTGCCGGCGGGGTCGGCGCTGCAAGGCTGGGGGAGCCAGGCGGCGAGGGCGAGAGTGAGAGCGGCGAAGGCGAGGCGGGTAGGGCGGAGAGAGATGGGAGACGAGGCTGGTTTCATCGGGGTGGAGGGTATTTGGGCGGCGTTGCGGAGTCAAGGTCGGGGGTGCGTGGTGGGCCGTTGCTGCGTCTGGGTTGTAGATGCGCACGGGACGACACGGCGGTCGTCCCTCCAGGGGTGGCAACCGGAGGGGTTGCCATCTGTGGAGCATGACTGCCCGCGCGACCGGGAACAGCGGCTGGCGTCGGCGCGGACGCGGAACGGCGCGATCACTGCGCGACTGGCGTGCCCAGTTCCGCGCTCGCCATCGCTTGATCCGCGCCGGAGCCGCCGGCGATCAAGACCTGGCCGTTCGGGAGCAAGGTCGCCGTGTGCAGCCAGCGCGCCGTCGTCAGCATGCCGGCGGGAGTCCAGGTCGCGGCTACCGGATGGTAGCTCTCGACCGCGGTGGTGAGGGCGGTAAGGAACCGGAGCCCGCCGGTCTCCAGCACGAGGCCGTTGTCGAGCAAGTTCGCGCCGGGGAAGCTCCGCTGTGCCATCGCCGGTCCCGTGAACGACCAGATGCCGGTCGCCGGATCGTAAAGCTCGGAACGCTTGAAGCCGGTGAACCGATTGGAAATGCCGCCCACTTCCAGGACTTTGCCGGTGCGTAGAAGGACCGCGCGATGCTGGCCGGTCGGGATTTTCAGCGAGCCGGTGGGCGACCAGGTGGCGATAACGGGGTTATAACGCTCGCAGCTGGCCAGGAATTGGCCGTTCATGTCCTGCCCGCCGGCAACCAGGACGGTGCCGTCGGGGAGCAAGTTTGCGGTGTGGAAGTAGCGGAAGTTGTTCAGCGGGCCTGCCACGGTCCATTTGCCGGTCCGGGGGTGGTAGATCTCGGTGGCCATCTGTGGGTGATTAACCGGTCCGCCGCCGGCCACGAGCACGGTGCCATCGGGCAGAAGGGTGGCGGTGTGCCGGGCGCGCCCGAAGTGCATCGGGCTGGTGGCGGTCCACTGGCCGGTGGCGGGGTCGTAAAGGTCGGCGGTAGGGGTGATCGTGGCGCCATTATCGGAGAAGCCGCCGGTGACGAGGACGAGGCCATTCGGGAGCAAGGTCGCGGTGTGGTAGTAACGCTCGACGTACATCGAGCCCGTGAGCGTCCACGTCGCGGTCTGCGGGTCGTAGATTTCCGCACTCGCGAGATCGAGCGGACTGAACCCGCCGGCCACGAGCACCCTGCCGTCGGGCAGCAGGGTGGCGGTGTGAGCGCTCCGTGTGTCGTGCATGCTGTCGGTAGGAGCGAAGGTGAACGCGGTGGCAGCGGCCAGCGGCGCCCAGGCTGCCGCGGCGGCGCCGGAGATGAGGAGTGCGATGAGCGTTTTAGGCGCGAGGTGTTTCATAAGAGAGAAGGGTGGTGGTTGAGCCGCGCCAGGCGCGGGACCTTAGGCTTACCGGGAACGGGCGGGGGAAGTCAAGATCGCAGTGGTCAGCATTGGGGTCAGTCTGGGGTTGCCCTGATTTGACGGACAGTGGGCTTGGGGTCAAAAAC
>JBDUAH010000212.1:0-4615 GCA_040004745.1 Chthoniobacterales bacterium
TTCCAGCCGCTCAGCTCGAAATGGTGGTGAATAGGCGACATCTTAAAGATGCGTTTGCCGGTCATTTTGAAACTCAGGACCTGCATGATGACGGAGGTCGCTTCGATCACGAAAACGCCGCCCACGACCGTGAGCAGCATCTCTTGCTTGCAACAAATCGCGACCACGCCGATGAGCCCGCCGATGGCGAGCGAGCCGGTGTCCCCCATGAAAACTCCGGCGGGGTGACAGTTAAACCAAAGGAAACCGAGCCCCGCGCCGACGAGCGCGGAACAGATGATCGTGAGCTCGCCGGTGAAGGGATAGAATGGCACCTGCAAGTATTCCGCGATGCGAAAATTTCCC
Organism: Chthoniobacterales bacterium; assembly: GCA_040004745.1. Classification (GTDB taxonomy): domain Bacteria; phylum Verrucomicrobiota; class Verrucomicrobiia; order Chthoniobacterales; family UBA10450; genus JACCTI01. Next base: position 346 of record JBDUAH010000212.1, read on the forward strand.
GCGGCGTAAGTGAGCAAGGCATACGCAAACGCGACCGTGATCGTGCAGCCAGTGGCGAGACCGTCGAGACCGTCAGTGAGGTTGACCGCGTTCGACGCACCCGCGATGACGATGGCAAAAAAGACAAAAGTGAAGAGCCCCATGTTTGCGATCACCGGCGCTTTGAAGAACGGCATGTAAAGCGAGCGCGCTTGCACTTCGAGGAGCGGACTCGTTAGGAAAACCGTGGTCACCACGGCGGCGACGATGAGCTGGACGAGAAGCTTGAGGCGGCCGCTGATCCCGTCGGATTTTTTCTTCGTGACCTTCAGGTAATCGTCCACGAATCCTAACCCGCCGAGCGTGACCATGGAAAAGAGCGCGAGCCAAACGAAGCGATTGTCCGGCCGCGCCCAGAGGACGGCGGAGATCACGACCGACCCGATAATGAGCACGCCGCCCATCGTGGGGATGCCGGCTTTTCCTCCGTGCAATTCGGCCAGGCGATGGACTTCCTTCGCAGTGCGGATCGGCTGACCAATCTTGAGCGAGATCAATTTGCGGATGACGAAATTCCCGCACAGGAGGGTGAGCGTAAACGCGGTGATCGCCGCGGCCACACTGCGGAACGTGACGTAGGAGAAAACGTTCAGCCCGGTGACCTGCTCACTCCAGGTGTGGAGGTAGTACATCATGCCGAGTGACTCAGGGCTGATAGTTGCTTACTGAACTCTTCCAGGACGCGCTCCGTGCGCGCGGACCGACTGCCTTTTACGAGCACCAAGTCTCCTGGCGCCACGATCTCGGCCAGCGTCTCCGCGGCCTCCTTGGAATCGGCCACGGTGGTTGTCTTATCCAAACCGGCGGCCTCCGCGGCGCGCGCGATCGCTGCGCCTAATTCGCCGATCGCGATCAGATGATCGATTCCCAAATCCGCCGCGCATTCCCCGACTTCCGCATGGCCGCGTTCCGATTCGCTGCCCAATTCGCTCATCTGCCCGAGCACGGCAATTCGACGGCCGGCGGATTCGAGTTCAACCAAAGTCCGCAACGCGGCTTTCATCGATTCCGGATTGGCGTTGTAGCTGTCATCGAGGAATTGCACCCCCCCGATATCGCGTAATTGTAGACGTGCTTTCGTTAGGGGCGCCGAGGCCAGACCGGCAGCGCATTCCTCGGTCGATAAGCCGAAAAGTCGTCCTGCCGCCACTGCCAACAGCGCATTCTGCACCATGTGCAGACCCGGCACTGGCAGTTGCGCGCGGCAACGGTGCGCACCCTCCATGATGGTGAACTCGGAGCCACTCGCGCTTTGCGTGATGTCTTCCGCGCGGACAGAGCCCTGCTTCACGCCAACGGAAACGATCTTCGCTTTCGTGCGCTGCGCGATCGATTCGCTGAACGGATCATCGGCGTTCAGGATCATCGTCCCAGCGGTGCCGATCGCTTCCGCTAAAGCGCCTTTCTCCTGCGCGATCGCTTCCCTCGATCCCATGAACTCGATGTGCGCGACGCCAATGTTCGTGATGATGCCGACATCCGGCCGGGCCAGCGCGGCCAGCGCGGCGATCTCGCCGGGGTGATTCATCCCGAGTTCCCAAACCGCGATTTCATCTTCTGCCGTGGCGTCGAGCATCGTGCGCGGCAGGCCGATGTGATTGTTGAAATTGCCTTCTGTTTTCGTGACTCGAAAACGCCGACCGAGCGCCGCCGCGACAAAATCTTTCGTGCTGGTTTTGCCGTTGCTACCGGTGATCGCGATCACCTTCAAAGGAAGGCAGCGTCGATATCCCGCCGCGATCTTTTGGTAGCCGACGAGCGCGTCGGCTACGCGCAGGATGGCAAAGCCCTCCGGCACGTTACCTTTCCAGTCTTGATCAACGACGGCGCCAGCCGCACCACGTTTCGCGACCTGCTCGACAAAACGATGGCCGTCGAAATTATCGCCGCGAATCGCCACGAACAGCTCGCCCGCCTGAATGGTGCGCGAATCCGTGCTGATCCGCGTGACCGTGACGGCGGGATCACCGGCGGTGATGGTCGCGCCAGAGAACTCGGCGAGGCGGGAAAGTGAGAGCGGTTCCATTTTATCCAGTCGTTAGGATGCGAATTCCACCGGGTTGTCTTCCAGGAAGCGGCGTGCCACTTGCAGGTCGTCGAAGGGCACGGTGTGATCGGAAAACTCCTGGTAGGCTTCGTGGCCTTTGCCGGCGATAACGACGATGTCGCGCGGCTGCGCCAAAGAAATGGCACGCGCAATCGCGGCGGCGCGTTCGGTAATTTTTTCGTAGCGCTCGGAGCGGAATCCTTTTTCCACTTCGGCGATGATCGCGTCCGGATCTTCTTTCCGCGGATTATCGGACGTGATGATACTGAAATCGGCGTTATCATCGGCGGCGCGCGCCATCAGCGGCCGTTTTTGGCGGTCGCGATCTCCGCCGCAACCAAAGACCACGATCAGTTTCCGCGGCGAAAGTTCTCGGCAGGTTTTGAGCACATTGAGCAACGCATCCGGCGTGTGCGCGTAATCGACGAAAACCTGGAACTGCCGTTTCGCTGCCACGGCCTCCAAGCGCCCAGGAACTTGCGGCGATTTGGCGAGACTTTGAATCGCATCGCGCACGCTAATCCCGAGGCCGTGTGCAGCTGCGAGCGCGGCGAGTGAATTGGCGACGTTGAACCGCCCGATGAGCGGCACGCGCACGAGATAATTTTTCCCGTGCGCATCTAGTTGATAGGAAGAGCCGGCAAATTCTGGTCGATAATTCGAGGCGCGGAAGTCAGCGCGCGGACTCATGCCGTAAGTCGTGATCGGGAAATCTTTCCCAAGGCGATCGATAATTTTCTCGCCATAACGATCGTCGATATTCACCACCGCGACCGCCTTCTTCTTGTGTTGTTGATTGGCGAGATCGGTGAAGAGTTTCGCCTTCGCCTCGAAGTAACTTTCCATCGTGCCGTGAAAGTCGAGATGGTCCTGCGTGAGATTAGTGAAGACGGCGACGTCCCATTCCAAACCACGCGTCCGTTCCTGTGCGAGGGCGTGGGACGAGACTTCCATCGCCGCTGCTTTGCAGCCGGCGTTATAGATTTGCGCGAGTAATTCCTGGAGCTCGAGTGCGAACGGTGTGGTCCGCACCGCGGGCAACACACGCTCGCCGATTTCATAGCGCACGGTGCCGATCAAGCCGCACCGCATTCCCGCCTTCTCGCAAATGTGTTTGATCAGAAACGTCGTCGTCGTCTTACCGTTGGTCCCGGTAACCGCAGCTAATTTTAACCGACGCGCCGGCCAACCGTAGAACGCCGCGGCCAAATCCGCCATCGCCAGTCGCGTGTCATCCACTTGCACCCACGTGGCCGGGCCTTGCTGCGCGGGCCGCTCAGCCACGATGACCGCGGCCCCTTTTTCGATGGCCTGATCGATGAAGTGATGGCCGTCGCTTTTCTCACCGCGTAGGGCAACAAAGAGTCCGTTCTTCTGCACGCGGCGCGAGTCGTACGCGATGCTTTCCACGGCGCGATCGGTCGAACCAATGACCGCGCGGCTGGAAAAGGCTGGGAGAAGAGTCTTGAGCAACATGAGGTTTAGGCAGGCTGACGCGGCGCGTTCAACGACGTGTCGGAGTGGTTAAGGCGACTTGTCCTACTGGGGTCGCTTTCCTGATTTCCACACGCGGCTCAAGATCGAGATAGCGCGCAGCCTTCTCGGACACGCGCGCAAAAATGGGGCCGGCGACTTTGCCGCCATAGTTTTCTTCCGGCGTGGCCGTCTTCGGATCGTCCAGCACGACCAGCCCGACGAACTCGGGATTCTCGGCGGGCAAAAAACCGGAGAAGGAGACGACCGTTTTCTTGGCATCGTAGTGGCCGTCGGGATCCAGCTTCTGCGCGGTGCCAGTTTTGCCTGCGATGTCGAACCCTTCCACCGCGGCGGCCGCCGCCGTGCCCCGACTGCTCACGACATCGCGCAGTGCGCTCCTCACCTGAGCCGCCGTCTCGGGCGAAACGACCTGCCGTAATGCGGTGGGCGTAAAAGTGGTGATCACTTTGCCGTTTGAATCCGTGATCGATTTGACGATCCGCGGTGTGACCAGTTTCCCCCCATTCGCGATCACACACATCGCCACTGTCATCTGCAAAGGCGTGACGCCTACTTCGTGACCCATCGGAATGCGAGTGATGGAGATTTTGCTCCACGATTGCGGCGAATGGATGGAGCCTGGAATCTCGAACGGCAATTCGATTCCGGTGCGTTCGCCGAAACCGAAGCGGCGGATGTATTCGTAGA
>JBDUAH010000213.1:0-4594 GCA_040004745.1 Chthoniobacterales bacterium
TCATGCGCAGCATGGCCACGCGCGGACAGGCCGGCGGTTTGTCGCCCGCGACGGAAGATTGTCTGCGCGCGCTTGCGGGTGCGGACTTCGATTTTGTGATTATTGAAACAGTCGGCACGGGTCAGGAAGCGATGCCGTTCCAAAACGAACTCGTCGATCAAACCGTCCTCGTCATGAACCCGGATTACGGCAGCCGTCTGCAATTGCAGAAGATCGCGATGCTCGATCTGGCCGATATTATTGTCGTGAACAAGAGCGATCACGATCGTGCCCGGACGGCTGTAGTCGAGATCGAGCAACGTCTGGAGCAGAACAAGCGCTCGCAGATTTTAGTGTCCACGGTGGCGAAACGCCATCGCGACAAAGGAGTGGACGATCTCTGCGATCTGCTGACGAAAGAGGACTGACTTATGAGCAAACTCGGAAACGTCGTGGAAGCGGTCGAGAAGTACAACCAACACGTGCTCGATGAGGTGAAGCGCGCGCGGGCGGATAAGAAGTTCGGCGCGGAGCTGCTGCAGCGCTGGGAAGAAATTAAGGGGAAAATCCCGACTGGCCGGGCCCCGACCGGCTTGGAATTGCCGCGGCTAGCCTTACCGGAGATCGACGAATCGGGAGAGATCGCGCGCTACTTGTTAGGCGAAGGTTTGCCCGGTCAATTTCCCTACACGGCCGGCGCCTATCGGGAAATGTATCTTGAGCCGCTGCGCGAATTGGAAGCTGGCAGCTTTGAGAAAAACGGGAAGAACGGTCACGCGAAGAACGGCAAGAATGGAAAAGTCGCAGCCAAACCCGCCACCGCGAAGTCGGCCGAAGTCGAAGAGCCGACACGTTTGTTTTCCGGTCTCGGTCTAGCCGAAGACACGAACGCGCGTTTTCATTTCCTCACGGGTCATCAGCGCAGTGCGCGCCTTAGCACCGCGTTCGACGGGCCGACGCTCTACGGAATCGATAGCGACGCAGAAGGGGTCTTCGGCAAGATCGGCGAAGGCGGCCTCGCGATCGACACCTTCGAAGACATGATCCGTCTTTACGACGGCTTCGACATGGGCTCGCCCGCGTTCTCTGCTTCGATGACGATCAGCGGCCCGGCGCCGATCATCATGGCGATGTATATCGCAGCGGCGAAGAAACGCTTCGGCGAGAAGGTCGTCCCAAATCTGCGCGGCACCATCCAGGCGGACATTTTCAAAGAAGTCCAGGCGCAGAACGAAACCATCTTCCCGACGGAAGCCTCGCTCCGTTTTCTCTGCGACATGATGGAATGGAGCGCGGAGCACATGCCACGCTGGTATCCGGTTTCGATTAGCGGCTATCACATCGGTGAAGCGGGGGCGACGCCTGTACAACAGGCGGCCTACACGGTCTCGAACGGTTTCGCGTACGCGGAAATGCTCGCCGCGCGCGGCATCCCGGTGGATCAATTCGCACCGCGGCTTTCCTTCTTCCTGGATTGCGGACTCGACGTGGAATACATCGCGCTCGCGCGAGTCTCGCGTCGCATCTGGGCGATCGGCATGCGCGATGTTTTTGGCGCAGGACCGAAGGGGCAGATGTTCAAATTGCACACCCAAACAAGCGGACGTTCGCTCGTGGCGAGTGAGTTTAAGAACAACCTCACCCGCACCGCCGCCGAGCTCATGCTCGCCTACATGAACGGCACCAACTCGTGCCACTCGAACAGCGCGGACGAGCCCTTCACCACTCCGAGCGAAGAGTGGATCCGCCTCGCCGCCCACGGCCAGGCCATCCTGCTCGACGAGTCCGGCATCTTCAAACACACCATGAACATGCTGAGCGGGTCGCCCGGAATGAAAGCGGTCGAGCGCTCGGTGGAGAAGGCCATGCTCGAAGAATTCCGTCAGATCGAAGAGCTGGGCGGGGTGATTCCCGCGATCGAGCATCGCTATCAACGCAGCCAAATTCAAAACGCCGCGCACCGCTACGAGCGGCAGATTTACGACGGCACCCGCCCGATCATCGCGCTAAACAAATACCGCGATGAAAACGAAGTCATGCCGGAAGTGAAACTCTCCCGCACCCCGCGGGCGAAGCAGCAACTGCAGGTCGACCGTTTGAAAGCGTTTAAGAAAAAGCACGCCAAGAAGTCTGGACCGGCGTTGGACCGTCTGGCGGAAGTCGTCGAGCGCGGTGAGAACTGCTTCCCGACACTGATTGAGACGGTGGAAGTCTGCTCGTTAGGGCAGATTACCGGCCGGCTGCAGGAAATTGTCGGCCGCTTCCGGCCGATGGTGTAGCACTGGCCGTCTCGGCTGTGGACAGCAGGCGCGGGCGCCTATGCTTCTACGAATTCGGCTCGCGCGGTTCGCGGTGGGCGAGCTTGAGCGGCTTCGCTTCTTTTAGAACGTGACGCGCGATGACCAGTCGCTGCACTTCACTCGTGCCTTCACCGATCGTGCAGAGCTTCGCGTCGCGCAGATAGCGTTCGATCGGCAGATCGCGGCTGTAACCGTAACCGCCGTGAATCTGCATCGAGCGATCGCAAATTTTCACCGCAGATTCCGACGCGAAGAGTTTCGCCATGGCGGATTCCTTGGTCGTGTTCTCGCCTTTGTCCTGCAAATAAGCGGCGTGCATCGTCATCACTTCGGAGGCTTCCAATTCCATCGCGGAATCGACCAGCATCCACTGGATGGCCTGGAAGCTTCCAATGGCGTGGCCGAATTGTTTGCGCTCGTTCGCGTAGGAGTTCGCGCGATCGAAAGCTGCTTCCGCGATGCCGACGGCGAGTGCGGCAATGCTGATGCGCCCGCGATCCAGCACCGTCAAAGCCTGCTCCCGTCCGCGGCCTTGCTCGCCTAAAATCTCCGCTTTGGCATTGGTGAAGCGCAGTTCCGAGGTCTCACTCGCGCGCATTCCGTAGGTGTGGATTTTCCGCACCGGCGTCACCTGATCCTTCATCATAATGAAAGCGCTGATCTCGTTCTTGCCTTTATCGGTGCGACCAGTCGTGGCGATGACGATGAGCAGATCGGCCACGCGACCGCTGGTAATGAAATGCTTCATCCCGTCGATATGCCAATGCTCGCCGTGCGCCACCGCTTTTGTCTCGATCCCGCCGGTGTCGCTACCGGCATTCGGCTCGGTCAAACCCCAGCCGCCGATCCATTCTCCACTCGTTAGCCGAGGAAGGTAGGCCCGCTTCTGTTCCTCCGTGCCAAAGAGATTGATCTGGCCCACAGAGAGCGCGTTGTGCGCGGCAATATCCATCGCAAGCGACGCGCACACCTTCCCCAATTCCTTTACCGCCAACGCCGCCGTCACGTAGCTGAGGCCGCGACCGCCGTACTCCTTCGGGGCGACCATGCCCATGATCCCGAGCTTTCCCGCCTTCGTGAAAATCTCCCGCGGCAATTGCTCCTCGTGATCCCATTGGTCGGCGAACGGCGCCACTTCCTTGCGGTTAAATTCTTCCACGGAGGCGAGAAAGGCGCGGGATTCGTCGTTGAGAGGATGTTCGAGGATCATGATGGTAAGAGGAAATTAGACAGGATTAACTCCGAAAGCATTCGCGAGCAAAGCCGGAAGGACAGGATTTCGGGGACGGGCGGATTTTTTAAGATACGGCTGCGAAGCGCGATCGGATCGCGCGCAGGAGAATAACCTCGAAAGAGATTCGTCGAGACCGCCCCTATCCCCCGCGCGCTGGGGGCCCAGGCCAGCGCGCGCAGCCGAGCAGGGAAGTTCCCTGTCGGCTAATTTTTACAGACTGCGGTGCGAGACCGTGTCGCTCCAATCGCTCTGTCCGGTCGAGCCGCCCTTGGCGCGCGCGCGGAAGTTATAGAGGCCGCCCGGTTCCAGATCGCCCGCGCGCACGCCGCGGGTAGAGCTGAAGAGGCCCACGCTCACCCACGGGCCGGGTGTGCCGCCGGCGCCTACGAGCTGGCGTTCCACTTCATACATCCGCGCATTGCGCGAAGGCCGGAGGCGCAGCGTGAGTTCGCCGGTGCCGGAATTATCGATCGACTCGATTGCCGTGGGATCGAGCGGATGTTGGGCGCGGTTGGTGGAGACGGCGTCGAAGCCGCTCATGAGCAACTCCGAGAGGCCGTAGTTTTTCTTCGGGTCCTGGATCGTGGTCTGCACGTAGAGCGCGAGCTGACGCAGCAGGACGATCAGCGCCGCCCGCGCTTCGTCTTTCGCGGCGGTGGATTGGGTGCCGCCCTGCATCTGGTTCGCGATCGCTTTGGTGAAGACATCTATGGCCGCGACCAGGGTGGGCTGGTCCACCGGCGGTTTATCGTAGATTTCCGGGTGAGCGAAGAGACCTTTGTCGCCGGCGACGGCGCCCGCGGTTTCCTCTACATCGTGATCCGGTGCATCGGCGAAGCCGAGCAACACACGTAACATTGCCATATTAATACTCCTTTTGTTTAGGGTTTCAGTGATGGCGCACCGGGGAGGCTGTGTCTTGGGGCGCAACCTCGGGCGCCAACCGTAATTTACGTAAATAACCGCCGGCAGTCAACCCCACGCCGTCCGTTTTTCTCCGCCGTGCGATGGCGCCGAGGGAGTTTCCGCTGGTGCAACGGGAGTGACTTTCGAGGTCGCGGTAGTTTCCGGACGGCTGGGG
>JBDUAH010000214.1:0-4588 GCA_040004745.1 Chthoniobacterales bacterium
CGCGCGTTACTTCCGTCGGCGCCTGCGAAATTACAAAGTAGTGTGGGGGCGGCGACGCAGAAAACTCCCCAAGGAATATTTCGTCTTCGGCACGATTCAGGAAGAAGACCGCGTCATCCGGATCAATCCGCGACTCGATCAGGAGTTCGTCCCGCTTTGGTTTCTCAAATACGTGCTCTATCACGAGATGCTGCACTCGGTCGTGCCCGATGAGGTGGACTCGAGCGGCCGACGCCGCGTGCATACGGAGGAATTCAACCGCCGCGAGCGTCAATATCCCAGCTATCGCCGCGCACGGCGTTGGGAGGAAGAAAATCTCGCCCGCTTTCTCCGATAGCGTTTTCCGTTTTCTGGATGCGCGAGCGAACGATCGACCGATTCGCAGCAGCCCGTTATCTATTCTCCACCGCCCCCGGCCGCGCGGAGTAATCAAACAGTGAGGGTGTCGTTGCTACGTTCTTTTTGATTAGGTACCAGAGTGTTGTCGCGAGCAGGAGGGAGATCAGCTTCGCGCGCCAATTCGTCAGAATCCATCTCTTCATAGGGGCCTTGCAGTAGTAGTTCGCTAATCCGCTTCCGGAAACTCTCCGGCGTAAAATTGCGCTCGATCCGGCGCCTGTGACAAATCGAAATGCCGCCCGTTTCTTCCGAAACGATCACCGCGATGGCGTCCGATTCCTCAGTAATTCCGAGACCCGCTCGGTGACGCAGCCCGAGACTGCGATCCAGCGTCTCGCGCTGGCTCACTGGAAAAATGCAGGCGGCAGCGGCGATGCGACCGTTCCGCATCACCACGCCGCCATCGTGCAAGGCGCTCTTCGGATGGAAAAGCGTGAGCATGAGTTCGACGGAGAAAAGAGAATCCATCGACACGCCGGTTTCTTCATAGACGCGAATCGAAGTGTCGCGCTCGATCGCGATCAACGCGCCGAATTGCTTGTTCGCGAGCTGCGCAATGGCCTCCGCGATATCATGCACCGTCTCCCGTTTCTCGCTCGTTAGGGAAAAAATCGGATGCCCGCCCAAAGCCGCTAAACCGCGTCGCAATTCCGGCTGAAAAATCACTACCAGCGCCACCGCCAGGAAAACGGAAAAGCTGCGGACGATCCACCCAATCACCGTCAGACTCAGGATCTGCGAGATCAGCGTCAGCGTCAGAAAAACGATCGCCAGCCCAGTTAGCACCTTCGCTCCGCGCGTGCCACGGAAGTAAAGATAACCATAATAAATCCCCACGCTCAGGAGCACGATCTCGAATAGCCCGCGCCATTTATCGAGCCAGAGCTGAAGGAGCTGCTGCATCATAGCGCAGGCTCCAGCAGCGCTTCCGCCGTGCGCAGTGCGGCGAAGTTTTGCTTCACATCGTGCACCCGGATCACATCAGCACCGCGCTCGCGCGCGAGCGCCGTGAGCGCAATCGTCGGCGCCAAACGATCTGCCATCTCCGGCGCGTCGGCTATTTTCCCCAAGAAGGATTTTCGCGAAACACCCACCACCAGCGGACGATCTTGAATACGCAACTCGGGCAGGCGGCGCAGCAGCTCAAGATTGTGCTGCCAGGTTTTTCCAAATCCGATCCCCGGATCGAACGCAAGCGCCATGGAGTCGATGCCGCATTCTAGGGCGCGAGCATATTGTTGTCGAAAAAAATCCCGCACTTCCGAGACCACGTCGTCATAATGCGGCGCGCTTTGCATTGTCCGCGGCGTGCCTTGCATGTGCATGATGATAAAACCCGCGCCGCGTTCCGCAATCAACGGCATCATCGCGGCATCGCCGATTCCGCCGGTGATGTCGTTGACGATGTGCGCGCCGACGTCCAGCGCCGCCCGCGCCGCTGCGGATTTCGAGGTATCGATCGAAAGCCAAGCCGAGCCTGGAGAGGTGAGCAGTTTTTCAATTACTGGCACGATTCTCAGCAGCTCTTCCGCTTCTTCTACAGCGTCAGCGCCCGGTCGCGTCGATTCGCCGCCGATGTCAATAATGCGCGCGCCCTCAGCGGCCATGCGCAAGCCCTGTGAAACCGCCGCCGCTTCGTCAAAGAACTCACCACCGTCAGAAAAAGAATCCGGAGTTACGTTCAGCACTCCCATGAGCAAAGCGCCGTCGCGGAAATCGATCGTCTCCCCAGCGATTTTCCAAAACGGGGCTGCCATACGCCGTCAGACTAACACCGCCGGCGCATTATTCATCGCCTCCCCGCGGCGCGCACAAGTCACCTCCCCATTAGCTCTCCGCGCGTTTCGCGTAGAGAATACCTTCCTGTGAGCCCCCAACCCGATCCCTTAAAGCAGCTAATCCTGCGCATCCTTTCCGCGCCGAAATATCGTCCGCTCGATAAATCCGAACTAGCCAAAGCACTCGGCCGGAAGAGCGGCGTGCGGATGAACCTGAACGAAACGCTGCACGAGCTGGAACGCTGCGGCGAAATCGCGCGGATTCGGAAGAATCGATACGTCCTACCGTCGGAAGCGGATCTCGTCACCGGGTTGCTGCACGTTCACCAATCCGGGTTTGCCTTTCTGACCCACGAAAACAAGCCCGGCGAGCAAGACCTTTACATCTCCGCCGAAAATACCGGCACCGCCATGCATGGCGACCGCGTGGTGGCGCGGATCTCGCGCGACGAACGATTTTCGCGTGCCAGAAGCGGATCCTCCCGGCCCGAAGGGCGCATCATTCGAATCCTGGAGCGCGCCCACGACACGATCGTGGGCACTCTTCAGCAATCGAAAAATTTCTTCTACGTTGTGCCCGACGATCCGCGCATCGTACACAACGTCTACGTCGGCCAAGCCGGGAAAAAGCCGCAAGGGCGAGTCGGCGACAAAGTTGTCGTTCGTTTGGAGAATTGGGAATCGCGCCATGTCAATCCCGAGGGCGAAGTCATCGAAGTCCTGGGCGCGAGTTCGGCGCCCGGTGTCGACATGCTGTCGATCATTCGAAAATATCATCTGCCGCTGGAATTTCCGCGCGAGGTGACCGATGAAGCGGAGGAAATTCCGGAAACCGTCGATGCCTCGCTCTCCGAGGGCCGGGAAGACTTGCGCGGGCAATTTATCTTCACCATTGATCCCGACGATGCGCGCGATTTTGACGATGCGGTCAACGTCGAGCGCTTGAATGGCGGCGGCTGGAATCTCGGCGTGCACATTGCCGATGTGGCCGCTTATGTCACGCCCGGCAGCGCGCTCGACCGCGAGGCGCTCAAGCGAGGGAACAGCGTTTACCTGCCTGATCGCGTCATTCCGATGTTGCCCGAGCGTTTGAGCAATGGCGTCTGCAGCCTCAACCCCAACGTCGATCGGCTGACTCATTCTGTCTTCATCGAATTCGCCAAAGACGGACGCGCGCGGAGCTTTCGTTTCGCTCGCACCGTCATCCGCAGCGCGCGAAGGCTGACCTATCGCGAAGCCTTCGCCATCCTGGAGACGCCGCCTAACGATCAATTAGGCGAACGCCTGCACGTGGCTTGGGAACTTGCGGCCGTCCTCCGCCGCCGCCGTTTTGAAGAAGGTTCGCTCGATCTCGATTTCCCAGAGGTGAAGGTGCGCCTCGATAAGGAGGGCAAACCCATTCGCCTGGAGCGGATCGAAAATGACGAATCGCACCAGTTGGTGGAGGAATTCATGCTCGCGGCGAACGAAGCGGTGGCGCGCGAGTTGAAGAACCGTCTCGTCCCGACGGTTTACCGCGTGCACGAAAATCCCGAACCGGAAAAGCTGGCGGAATATCGCGAGTTGGTTCTCAGCTACGGCTACAAAATTGGCGATCTCACGCAACGCTCAGAGTTGCAAAAATTGCTCGCGTCTTTCCGCGGCAAACCGGAAGAACAGGCGCTCAAGATCGGCCTGCTCAAGAGTTTGAACCGCGCCCGTTACTCGCCGCAACCTCTCGGGCACTACGGACTCTCGAAGAACAACTACACGCACTTCACCAGCCCGATCCGCCGCTACGCGGATCTGGTTGTGCACCGTGCTCTGGCGGAGCGAAATCAGGGACGCCGCTATACGCTCGATGCGGGTCGTGTTGCCTCCATCGCTGAGCACATTTCCACAACCGAACGGGTCGCGGCCGAGGCGGAAATGGATGCGGTGAAGATGAAGAAGCTCGAGTTCTTCCAGCGCCAGCTCGACGCGAAGGATCCACAGATCTTCCGCGCCGCGGTGATCGACGTAAAGAACTTCGGACTGCTGGTAGAGCTGCCCGATGTCGTGCTCACGGGGATGATCCACATCTCCGCAATCACAGACGATTTCTACGTCTTCAACGGATCGCAGCGACAACTCATCGGACGGCAATCGCGCCGCCGTTTTAGCATCGGCGATGAGCTCGAAGTCTACGTCGCGCGGGTGGACGTCTTCAAGCGGCAGGTCGATTTCGCGATCGACGATTCGAAGCCGCAGGAGCCGTCCAAACAGGAGAAATCCTCCCGGCGACGACGTTGATCGATCCTCGGCCCGCCGCAAGTCGGCTCTATTCGCGGGAAGAATATTCTTCCATCGCCCGGTCGTCTGCGCCTAGGCTGCGAAAGGAGCTACGGATGGACAACGTCATCGAAGCGAGGCAGCTACAGATCGAGCGCAAG
>JBDUAH010000215.1:0-4584 GCA_040004745.1 Chthoniobacterales bacterium
GCATTTTTCCAATGAGCGAACCCTTCCCGTGCACCACTTCGTCGTGACTCAGCACCAGCACGAAATGCTCGCTGAACGCGTACATGATCGAGAACGTGATGCTGTTGTGATGGTAGCGGCGAAAGATCGGGTCGAGCGCCATGTAATGCAGGAAATCGTGCATCCAGCCCATGTTCCACTTCATGCCGAAACCCAGGCCGCCGAGATAGGTAGGCCGCGTCACACCCGGCCACGAGGTCGATTCCTCCGCGATCGTCATGATCCCCGGATGCCGCTCGTAGCAGACTTCGTTCGTGTGTTTGAGGAAATGCACCGCCTCGAGATTTTCGCGTCCGCCGAATGCGTTCGGAATCCACTGCCCCGGCTCCCGCGAGTAATCGAGGTACAACATCGATGCCACCGCATCTACGCGGAGGCCGTCGATGTGATATTCCTCCAGCCAGAAAAGCGCATTCGCGATCAGGAAATTGCGCACCTCGTTGCGGCCGAAATTGAAAATCAGCGTGCCCCAATCCTGATGCTCGCCCTGCCGCGGATCGGCATGCTCGTAGAGATCCGTACCGTCAAATTCCGCCAACGCGTGCGCGTCTTTCGGGAAATGCGCCGGCACCCAATCCATGATCACGCCGATGCCCGCCTGGTGGCATTTATCGACAAAATTCCGGAACTCATCCGGCGAACCGAAGCGGCTCGTCGGCGCGTAATAATTCGTCACCTGATACCCCCACGAGCCCTCAAACGGATGCTCCGCCACCGGCATCAACTCGATGTGCGTGTAGCCCATCTCCACCACGTAGGGCAGCAGCGCTTCGGTCTGTTCGATGTAACTAAAAGAGCGATTGCTCCCATCCTCGTGGCGTTTCCAGGAACCGAGATGCACCTCGTAAATGCTGACCGGGCTCTTGTTCCAATCCTTCGTCCGGCGTGAGTGCATCCACTCTTTATCCGCCCACTGGTAACGACGCAGATTGTAAACCAGCGACGACGTCTCTTTGCCCCACTGATTGAAAAACGCGAATGGATCGCTCTTCAAAAGCAGCGCCCCTGCAGGCGTGCGGATCTCAAACTTATAGTGCGCGCCTTCCTCAGCCCCCGGCACGAAAATCTCCCAGACCCCACTGCCCAGCAACCGCCGCATCGTATGCACGCGACCGTCCCAGCCATTGAAATCCCCCACCACACTCACGCGCTGCGCATTCGGCGCCCAGACCGCAAAGTAAACCCCCGCGCGTCCATCAATGTCGCGCAGCTGCGCGCCAAACTTCTGCCAAAGCTGGAGATGATTCCCCTCCGCGAAAAGGTGCAAATCCACCGCGCCCATGATCGGCCCGTGGCAATACGGATCGCGGATCACCTCCTCCGAACCATCCCACCCCACCACGCGCACGCTGTAATCCAGATCCCGCTTTTCTCCGGGGAGCACCGCTTGGAAAAATCCAGCCTCATGCAACCGATCCGCCGTCACTTCCTCAGCCCCGCCGGTCACGATCCGAACCTCGCTGGCCTCCGGTCGAAAAATGCGAATGACGAGATTCTCGCCCACTCGATGCGGGCCGAGGATGCGAAAAGGGTCCGGGTGCGAACCAGCCAGAAATGCATGCATCTCGTCCACCGGCAGTCCAAGGATTTCAAAATTACTCATAATGACGAGGCCACCCTACCCCGGGATGGGCCATTCTGAAACCCGCTGCGCCCGATCCACGCGTCCAAATCCCGGTCAAAGCCACGCGACTCCGTTGCAGAAAACTCCTTTTCTCGTTTCTTTCCCGCCACCCTCATCAGATAGTGGCCGCTGCATGGAACCCGACTTCACCGGCGCCGTCGAAGATTTGCTGCGCACCTACCGCGAAAACGGCGGGATTAACTACGTCGAAGCAGCCGCCACCCTGCCCTCGCGGCCGGCCATTGATGCCGCTTGCGTCGAATTGCTCAGTATCCTCTTCCCGGGGTTCCACGGCGCCGCACTCGCTCATGCCGCCGATCTTCCCGCTGCCACGACGGAGCGAATCAAGAGCCTCCATGCCCGCCTCAAGCCCGAGCTCGTAAAAAGCCTCCAAGCCGTCCACCGCGGCAACAACACCGCCCCCGAGGACGCAGAGTCGATTCTCGTCTTCTTCCTCTCCAAGCTCGCCGAAATCCGCGTCATGCTCTGGGCCGATATCGATGCCGCCTACGAAGGCGACCCCGCCGCCATCAGCTACGAGGAAATCATCCTCGCCTACCCCACCATCGAAGCGATCGCCATCCAGCGCATGGCCCACCTCCTTTACCAGAAACAGCTTCCACTTATCCCCCGCATGATGACCGAATGGGCTCACGGCCGCACCGGCATCGACATCCATCCCGGCGCCACCATCGGCTCCCACTTCTTCATCGACCACGGCACCGCAGTCGTGATTGGCGAAACCTGCGTCATCGGCAGCCACGTGAAGCTCTACCACGGGGTCACGCTCGGCGCGCGCAGCTTTCAGAAAGACGACGCCGGCCACATCCGCAAAGGCGGCAAACGCCACCCAAACGTCGAAGATCACGTCACCATCTACCCGAACTCCACCGTCCTCGGCGGCGAAACCACCATCGGCGCCCGCAGCACCATCGGCGGCAACGTCTTCCTCACCAAAAGCGTCCCTCCGGATTCGCTCGTCTACTACGAAGCGAAGCAGATGAAAGTGATCCCAAAACGGGAACGCCACCTCGTCGATCACGGCAAGTTTTAGGCTTGACGGTTCTTATTGCCCGAAAAGGCCCGATTCTGGCAAAAATAGCCCTTTTCTCGTCAAAAACGCTGCATCAAACGCGGCAGGCGTCCGCTCCCAACCCCGGGGCACCCGCTCCCACCCTTGGGGCACCCGCTCCCACCCTTGGGGCACCCGCTCCTACCTTTGGGGCACCCGCTCCCACCGCTGGGACGCCGTTCCTAACCCTGGGGCATCCGCTCCCACCGCTGGGGCATCCGTTCCCAACCCTGGGGCGTCCGCTCCCACCGCTGGGGCGTCCGCTCCCAAGCCTGCGGCGTCTGCTCTAAACCCTGCAGAGTTCGCGGCAAACCCTTCGGTCCAGAGCGAAACGTCCCACCGTTTGCGCTCGAGGCCGCGACCCGCTACTCCTCAGTCCGATTTCCAACCTCGCCGCATACATTCATCGCCGACCTTCTTACTTGCACGAAGGGGACCGGCAGCCGGAAGCTGAGTCTGCGTGATTTATCTCGATTACAACGCGACCACTCCGCTCTGCGCTCCGGCGCGCGACGCAATGCGGCCCTATCTCGACCAGCACTTTGGAAATCCGTCGAGCATTCACGCCGCCGGCCGCGAAGCGCGTGCCGCGATCGATGAAGCGCGCGATCGTCTCGCCAGATTGCTGGGGGCGAAGCCGGGCGAGTTAGTTTTTACCGGCAGCGGGACGGAAGCGAATAATCTCGCCGTCCTCGGCCTCGCGCGAAGTCAGGCGGAACGCGGTCGGCACCTCATCTGCAGCACGGCGGAGCATCACGCCGTCTTGCACGCGTGCGAGCATTTGCAGAAGCGGGAGGGATTTGAGGTCACGTTTTTGCCGGTGGATCGAGATGGGTTGGTGGATCTCGCCCAACTCGTTAGCGCGATTCGCCCGGAGACGACACTGGTCTCGATCATGTCGGCTAATAACGAAACCGGTGTGGTGCAACCATTGCGCGAAATCTCGGACGCTTGCCGCGAGCGCGGCGTCCTCTCCCACAGCGACATGGTGCAATCGTTCGGCAAACAACCGACAAATCTCGAGCTGGTCGATGCCGCCAGTTTCGCCGCGCACAAGTTTTACGGGCCGAAAGGCGCGGGCCTGCTTTTCCTCCGCGCCGGCCTGGCGATCGAGTCCATTCAATTCGGCGGCTCGCACGAAAACCAGCGCCGGCCCGGAACCGAGAACGTCCCCGCCATCGCCGGCATGGCGGCCGCCGCCGACTGGGCACTGAGCGGCTGCGAGGAAGAGCAATCGCGCCAAGCCGCTTTGCGAGATTGCTTGTGGGGAAAAATTTCACAGAACTTTCCGTCAACGCGGTTAAATGGCGGCGCGGCTCCACGCCTCGCCAATACGTTGAACGTCAGTTTCCCCGGCGTGAGTTCGGAGACGATGTTAATGGCGCTCGATCTGGAAGGCGTGGGCGTCTCCAGCGGCTCCGCCTGCATGGTCGGCTCCGTCACGGCCTCGCACGTCCTGCTCGCGATGGGCGCGGGCGAAGAGATGGCGGGTTCGGCCGTCCGCTTCTCGTTAGGTAAACAAACCACGCCCGAAGAAATCGAGGAAGCGGGTGAAATAGTCACGCGCGTTTTGCAACGCCTGCAGCCAGCTCCCTCCTATGCGGTTGTTTGAACAGCTCCAATTGTTTTCCTTCCCGCTTCGCCACCGAGTGCGAGCGTCGCAAGGAGCGGCGTTTTCCAGAACGCCGCAGGGCGATTCGGAAATCGCCGCTCCTTGTCCCCGCGATGCCGAACTCGAAGCCACGGCGCGCGCGCTCTTATGCGCGACCGATGCGATCACGCTGGCGCCACTGATCCGGGTGGAATGGAATCGCAGCGTGCGCACCGCCGCCGGCCGCGCCGATTTCCA
>JBDUAH010000024.1:0-15455 GCA_040004745.1 Chthoniobacterales bacterium
CGCTCGACGTCCAAATGGCCAGGGAGCCGGGCGAAAGAGTCCAACTGCTGGACGTGAGCACAATCGTGTCGAGTCCGTTGCAGCCGCGGAAAGAGTTCGCGGCCGAGGCTTTGCACGAGCTGATGGATTCGATCCGGCAACACGGCATCATCCAGCCACTAATCGTCCGGCTAGTGGATGGTCAGCCTGAATTGATTGCCGGGGAACGTCGCTGGCGGGCGTCGCGCGAGATCGGGTTGACGCAAGTGCCGGTGATCGTGCGCGAAGCGAGCGATCTGGATGTGATCGAGCTTTCGCTGATCGAGAATCTGCAACGGGCCGACCTGAATCCAATCGAGGAAGCGCAAGCCTACGCGCGGCTGGCGGGCGAGTTTGGCATGCGGCAGGAAGACATTGCGCAAAAGGTCGGCCGGAGTCGCGCTTCGGTGGCGAACTCGATGCGGCTGCTCGATTTGCATCAGCAAGTGCAGGCCTGGCTGACGCAGGGTTTGCTGTCGGTGGGGCACGCGAAGGTCTTGTTAGGCTTGAAGGCGCAGGAAGAGCAGGTGGCGGTGGCGGAAACGATTTTGCGACGCAGCGGAACGGTGCGCGATGCGGAGCGTCTCGTCGCTAAACAACTCGGCCATCGCACGCGTCGGAAGAGGCAAGGCGCGAGCGCGACCGTGACGTCGGCGGCATTGGACGATCTGCAAACGCGTCTACAACAACATCTCGGCACTCGGGTGACGTTGCATCACGGCGAGAAGCGCGGCCGGATTGAGATCGAGTATTACGGCAACGAAGATCTGCAGCGTGTCTTGAATGCGCTCGGATTGGCAGCGAGCGAGAGTTAGCGCCCCTAACGAATAATGCGGCGCGCGTTTTTGCTGTTGTTTGGCTTGCTGCTGGCCGCCTGCGATGGAGCGAGCGAGCCGGCAAAGAAGGACGTTGGCCCGGCAAAGTTGTGGGAAGAGTTCTCCGGCGAGAAGGCGCTCTCGCATGTGGCCAAGTTGGTCGAATTCGGTCCGCGCCCTCCGGGGACCGAAGCGATTCAGAAATCGCGCGCTTACATTGCGGAAGAACTGAAGGCGTACGGCTGGACGGTGACGCCGCAAAGTTTTACGGACATTACCCCCCGCGGTCCGATGACGTTTGTGAACCTGATCGCCACTTTCGAGGACACCACGTTCAAGAAGCCGACGCCCACCTTTCTGCTTTGCTCGCATTACGACACCAAGGTCTTTGAAACGGAAACGTTCGTCGGGGCGAATGATGGCGGTTCGAGCAACGGCATTCTTTTGGAAATGGCGCGTGTGCTGGCGTTGCGACCCGCGCTGGCTGCGAAAATGCAGCTCGTGTTTTTCGACGGCGAGGAAGCGTACGTGGAATTCACGCAAACGGACGGTCTCTATGGCAGCCGGCATTTTGCCAAAACTTTGGCGAGTGACCGGACGCCGCATCAATTCCGCGGCGGGATTCTTTTCGACATGGTGGGCGACCGGGATCTGAAGATCACGTTGCCGACGGATTCGCCTGCGGATATGACGCTGGGTATTTTCGCCGCGGCTAAGGCGTTGGAGGTGAGGGATCATTTCACCTACTCGACCGGCGGAATTCTGGACGATCACACACCTCTGAATGCGATTGGAATTCCGGTGATCGATCTGATCGATTTCGATTATCCGCCCTGGCATACCCCGAGGGACACAATGGACAAACTGAGCGCGGAGAGTCTCGGCATCGTGGGGAAAGTGGCCACGCGATACGTCTCGGAGTTGCCGGCAAAATGAATCGAGCGGTTCGCAATATTCTATTCCTGCTCGTCGCCGCGGCGGTGGGCTGGCCCGCAAGCGAGGTTCTCTATCGGGCGACTTGGAGTCGCGATCTGATCGGCTCGGTTCTGGGCCGGGGGAAATTTGTGGCGGTGGTGCGCGGCCGGGCGATTCATGAGCGTGATTTTTCAGGAGACGCGGCCGCGGAAACGATGGTGGTGGCGGACGCACTGCGGCGATCTGCGGGAAACGGAGAGGTTGTCGGGGAGGACGTCGAGCGGGAATTCAATCTTTTACGCTGGCAGTTTGGGGATAACGAAAAATTTTCGGCGGCCTTGGCAGCGTCCGGTATTACGGAGGCTTCGTTGCGCGCTGTGTTGGCCGATTATCTGGCGGTGCGTCGCGAGGTGGAAATAGGCATCACGCCGAAGCTGAGCGTCACGGACGAAGAGTGCCGAAAAGTTTACGCTGAGACGCCGCAGCGTTTTGCGTTGCCGCGGCGTTTCCGTGCGAGCCACATCTTTGTCGCGGCACCGGACGGGAGCCCGGACGAGGTGATGCTGGAGAAACGCCGGTTGGCGCAGGGGCTGTCGATTCGACTTCTCGCCGAAAAAGATTTCGCAGCCCTGGCGGCCGAGGCGTCGGAAGACGAAGCGACCAAGCTCAATGGCGGCGATCTGAATTACTTTTCCGAGATGCGCGCTCTCCCAGGCTTCATTCTAGCACTCGAAAAGCTGGAGGTGGGCCAGACGTCATCGCCGGTGCGATCGCGTCTTGGTTTTCACATTATCCGGCTCGCCGAGGTGTTGCCGGAACACGCCCTGCGTTTCGATGAAGCACGAGTTGAGATCGCCGTCGAACTTGCGAATCAGAAACGCGCTACCGCGGTGGAAGAACTGCGTGCGCGGCTGAAAACGCCACGTCTCGCGGGGCGTCATTGATTCCCAAGTTCAGCATTGCGTGGCCGATGGTTTGCCGTGAGTTTCGGGCAGCCGTCGGGTTGTTACGGTGAACTTGTAAATGTCGCGTCGCACTAGAAAAAGCGTTGGAATTATCGGGCTCGGAATCATTGGCCGGCGCGTGTCGGAACACCTACGCCGCCAAGGGTTTTCGGTCTTTGTTTGGAACCGAACCCCGCGGCCATTTCCAAATTTTGTCGGGTCGCCGGCTGAGATCGCGCAGTTGACCGATTTCATCCAGATTTTCGTTTCGGACGACGCGGCTCTTCTGGACATAGTGCAGCAGTTAAAAATGACGCTGAAGGCGCAGCACGTGGTGATGGCGCACTGCACGGTGGCGCCGCATACGATGCGCGAGGCGGCGGAGATCGTGCAACGCCGCGGCGCGCAGTTCCTGGACGCACCTTTTACCGGCAGCAAAGCGGCAGCGGAAAAGGGCGAGCTGGTTTATTACATCGGCGGGGATGAGTCCGCATTCCGCCGGGCGAAGCCGGTCTTGGAAGCGAGCAGCAAAGAGATGATCGAGATCGGGGAGATCGGACAGGCGACGACGATCAAGGTGGCCACCAACATGATCACCGCCGCCACCGTACAAGTAGCGGCGGAAGCGCTGGCGGTGGTCCAAAACGCGGGCATGGCACCCGAGAAATTCGCGGCCGCGATGCGGGGAAATGCGAGTAATTCCGTTACGCTCACGATGAAGCTGCCGAAGATGATCGCGCGTGATTTTGATCCGCACTTTTCCGTGAAGCATATGTTGAAGGATGTGGAGATCGCGACCCGCATGGCGCGGTCGCATGGTCTCTCATTAGGCGCAACGGAAGCGGCGCGGCAGAGCTTGTTGGAGGAGATGGGGCACGATCGCGGTGACTACGATTTTACCTCTTTGATGCGCGTGCTTCTTCCGCCTGCTAAAGAGCCGGAGCAGCCGGAAATAAGCGTGTCGGATCATCCGATGCTCGACCTGAGGGACGCGGCGCCGCGCGAGGAGAGCGTGCCGTTGCAAAAAGAGCCGGCGACCGCGCCAGAGCCGCTTTCCCCGGTCGAGAACATTCCTGAACCGGCGCGCGAACCCGCGGCAAAATCTGCCGCCGAAGAGCTAAAGTTTATTGAAGACAAACCTGCGGAAGCTAAGGATGAAAGCGCTGATCCGCGGACGGCGGAGCCTGCACAGCCTGAGGAGAAGGAAATGCCGGAACCGAAAAGCGGTAATGTTGAACAACCGTCGGAAGGGCGATCTGCGCCTGAGTTGAGCGTGATGCCGCAAGAGAAGGTAGAGCACCCCGAAGAAGCGGTTGAGGCGCGTCGCGAGCCGGAACAGCGCACGCTACCGGAAGAGAAGTCCGAGGTTCTACCAGAGGCGGAGGCGCATCGGGACGGCGAGGAGAGCGCGACGGTGGAGGCGAAGGCGGAGCAGTGGTCAGGACCTTTGAGTGAGATGGAGATTGCCGCTTCATCGGATGGTAAGATCGAGAGGGCGGGGAGTGTGAGTGAACCGGCCGAGAGCGCGTCCGCGAAAGCGGAGATGGAAAGCACGAAAGAGCCGCCCAAAGCGTCGCTCGAGCCGGCAGAAACCGCCGTGGGTGAAGCGACCGAGAAGCCCGCGGAATCGCGCGACGGATTGGTAGAAACCGCGTCGGGGAACAAATCGATCGAGCACGCAGAAGTTTCCCTAAAACCGAAGAACGAACCGGAGGTCGACCATCTGGTTCTGAGCGAGCACGACTCGAAAGCCGTGGACGGAGAAGAAAAGCGCTCGTTCAAGGAAATGTGGAAGGACGACGAGGGGGCCGAGGAAACAGTGGCCAAGCCGATCGTCGAAAAAACCGCGGCGGAGGCATTGTCTCTGGAGGCCTCGCCGTCGCTTCCGGAAGAGAATGTGGAATTGGAAGAAAAACCGGAGGAGGAAGTTCGGCGCGGGTTTTTCAGCCGTCTCTTTAGCAAGACATCGCACGAGAAGGACGCGGATTATTGATGGCGAACCTGACGTCGCCGGACTCTGAGTTCCGGTCCGAGCTCGGCGCGGTGCTCGATCTCTCGGCTCGGACGAAACTGCGCATCACGGGCGCGGACCGGTTGCGTTACCTGAACGGGCAGATCAGTAATGATCTCCGGAAGGCGTCCGAAATAAGCGCCATCCACGCCTGCGTTCTGAATGTGAAAGGCAAGGTCGATGCGGATGTCTTCATCGCGGCGGATGGAGATTCGTTCGTCCTCGATACCAACCCAGATTTAAGCGAAACGCTCATCGCGCGATTGGATCGCTACATTATTGCCGATGATGTGCAGGTCGAAGACGTGACTGACGCATTCGCGCTTTATCACGTGGTCGGGGGAGAGGAGCCGGTTCTGTCAGTTAAGGGAAAATCGCGGGCTGCCATTCGTTTCGGCACCGCGGGAATCGATATTTGGGTGGATCGCGCGCTGCACGAGGTGGCGTGGTTGGAGTTATCGCGCGCGCTGCCTGTGATGAGCGACGAAGACGCGGAAATCTTGCGGGTTGAGCTCGGGCTCCCTCGTTGGAATCGCGAGCTGACGGGCGAGATCATCCCGACGGAAGCGAACCTGGAAAACATCGTGGTGGATTTCGCGAAGGGTTGCTACATCGGACAGGAAGTCATTTCACGGATCAAGATGTCGGGTCAAACGAACAAGCGTTTGTGCGGGCTGAGCGTGGCCGGGCCGCATGCACTGCCTGCGGGTTGGCGGCTCGTCGCTCCGGAAGAGCAGAAAGATGTGGGCTGGATTACGAGCAGCGTCGTCAGTCCACGTTACGGAAGGATCGCCCTCGGTTTTCTGAAGCGTGGTTTTCAGGCTGCCGGTTTGCAGTTGCAGGCGCGTCCCGCAGAGGGCGCGAGGGAGCGGATCGCGGTCACGGTAGTACCTTTGCCATTCGCATCGCGAGATCGCTCTCCCACCACGGGAGAAGCTGATTGACCGTCGCTCTCTCCGAACCGTAGTTTCCGGCTCGTCGCGCTCCGGCGGTCGTTTCCATGGCAAAAATCACACTAAAAAATGCTCTCGCGAACGGGCAAAGTCTCGAGATCGACGATCGGGAATTTGCTGTCCTGACGGGTCCGCTTGGGAGCGGGAAGACGGCGATTCTGCGGATGATCGCCGGTTTGGAAACGCCGACGCAGGGGGACATCTTCATTGGCGATAAGAAGGTCAATGATCTTAGTCCCGCGGACCGCGACGTTGCCATGGTCTTCGCAGATGATGCGCTTTATCCCGGGATGTCGCTCCGTCAGAACATCGCGTTTGGTTTAAAGCAGCGGCGGTTTTCCGCGACGGAGTTGACGCGACGCGTCGAGGACGCGGCTGCGGCAATGTCGATCGCCAACCTGCTGGACTGGAAACCAGCCGAGGTCTCGCCGGAGCAGCGTCAGCGTGCCTCGATCGCGCGCTCAGTCGCGCGCCAGCCGAAGGTCATTCTCTGCGATGAGCCGCTGGCGAGATTCGGTTCCGCGACTCGAGCGAGGTTACGCGCCGATTTTCGCCAACTGCGAGAGCGGCTGAATACCACAATCGTTTACGCGACGCGCGACGCCGCCGAGGCCATGGCGTTGGGTGGTCGAGTGTTAGTGTTACGCGATGGCAAGGTCGAACAGAGCGGCGCGGTGGCGGAAGTCTATGCGTCGCCTGCGAATGTCTTTGTAGCGAGTTTTTTGGGCGCTCCGCCGATGAACTTTATCGAGGGGACTTTGAAGTTGGAACGCGATGCCTGGCTTTTCCGGGAAAGCGGCGAGGGGACGATCGGAATTCGTCTTTTGCAGTCTGATTTTCCCGCGTTGAAGAACTTAAGCAGTCCAGCCGTAACGCTGGGTATCCGCCCTGAAAATCTCGGAATTCATCCCGCAGCCAAGGGCGACGATTCGCCCCAGAGTTTTCCGGCGTTGGTCGATTTCGTAGAGACA
Organism: Chthoniobacterales bacterium; assembly: GCA_040004745.1. Taxonomy (GTDB): domain Bacteria; phylum Verrucomicrobiota; class Verrucomicrobiia; order Chthoniobacterales; family UBA10450; genus JACCTI01. Next base: position 6,628 of record JBDUAH010000024.1, read on the forward strand.
ACGGGAGCGGAGTCCACCTTCCATTTGCACACCGGAGCGCACGCCATCATCACGCGCCGGTTTGGAACGTCTCAGGAACAGCCCGCGGGCCGCCGGGTCCGCTGCCATTTCGATCTGAGCCACTTACATTTTTTTGATCCTGCTTCAAAAAACCGGGTGGCGTGATCGTAATGTCTTTTATGTCTTAATCTTGCGTAATTTTTAATTGCCTTAAAAAACGTCTTCCGCGTAATCTCGAAGTTTAGCCCCCGAAAGGACATACTTCGTGAACCAACAATTACTCGCCGAAATCGGCCGCACCCAGCGATTGGAAATCCTCAACACCCTCAAGCGCACCCGCGGCTTGTCCGTGAATGAACTCGTCGTAAAAATGAAAATGAGCTACATGGGCATCAAGCAGCATTGCCTGACGCTCGAACGCGACGGCTATCTCGATACCTGGCGGCGCCCGCAGAAAATGGGTCGCCCGGAGATGGTGTATCGCCTGACGCGTCGGACCCACGACCTGTTCCCGTGCGACAGCAACGACATGACGTTGCAACTCCTGAAATCGGTCGGCGAAATCTACGGACCCAACGCGGAGGAGAAGCTGCTTTTCAGCGTGTTCGAGCGGAAGACCGCCGCGCTGAAAGCGAAGGTCAAAGGCGATAATGTCGCGGAACGTGCGAAATGGCTGGCCAAGCAGCGCGAGTCCGAAGGCTTCATGTCACAGGTGGTGACGGATGATAAAGAGGGTGGGCCTCAGATTTTGGAATGCCATTCGCCGATTATGAATCTGCTCGATCAATACCCAATCATCGCGCGGCTGGAGCAGGACTTGGTGGCAGGAGTTTTGGGAGTGCCGGTGCGCCGGGAAGAGACCCGTGCATCGGGTCTCTACGAATGCGCGTTCTACTTCGCGGCGTAAAACCGTAGTGGCTCGCGGAGGCGACGCCTGAGACTCGGAGGAGCGAGCCGAAGGCGTTCCGGATACGGCGAGGACATGCCCCGTCGCGAATTTTCTTTGGCATCTAGGCGTGTTCGCTTGAATGATGCCCAATGCCTCGCGCTTTCCCGACCGCGGTTATTGAGAACATCCAGCCGCTGATCGACGGCGGGCGTTACCCGGTGAAGCGGGTGGTCGGCGAGGATTTGGTCGTTACTGCGGATGTTTTCAAGGACGGCCACGATGTGGTCGCTGCGACCCTGAAGTGGCGGAAGGTTGGAGAGACGCATTGGCACGAGACCGCCATGGCGCATCTCGGCAATGATCGCTGGAGTGGCGCTTGCACCTTTTACGAAAACACGACCTACGAATACACGGTCGAGGCGTGGACAGACACTTTTGCCGGTTGGCAGCATGAGTTTGCCGCGAAGTTTGGCGCGAATATCGCGAACCTGACCAGCGAAACGCTGGAAGGCGCCGCACTGCTCGAGGAAGCGGCGGAGCGTGCAGGAGACTCAGCGGATGCCAATCGTCTGCGCGAACTGGCGGAAACAATCCGCACCAGCGAGGTGGCGGCGATCAATGCGATCGCGCATTCCGGCGAACTGGAGGTTTTGATGGCGACGTATCCGGATCGCACCACCGCGACACAATACGGGCCACCGCCACGCGTTACTGTCGATCGCGTGCAAGCGCGGACCGCCGCGTGGTATGAATTTTTTCCGCGCTCAGCCGAAGGTCGCGGCGACCAAGGCTCGACTTTCCGCGATTGCCTGGCGCGGGTGGACGACGCGAAGGCGATGGGATTCGATGTTGTTTATTTCCCGCCGATTCATCCGATCGGTTTCGCCAATCGCAAAGGCCGCAACAACTCGGTCACGAGCGAGCCTGGCGAACCCGGCGTACCCTACGCGATCGGTAACCGACACATCGGCGCCCCGAACGGCGGTGGACACAAGGACGTGGAGCCGGCGCTCGGTACGCTGGAAGATTTCGATTGGCTGCAACAGGAAATCCGCAAACGCGGGATGGAGGTGGCGCTGGATTTCGCGATTAATTGTTCACCCGACCATCCCTACGTGGCGGAGCATCCGGATTGGTTCTACAAACGCCCGGACGGCACGATCAAGTACGCCGAGAATCCTCCGAAGAAGTACGAAGACATCTACCCGCTGAATTTCCGCTGCGCGAATTGGCGCGAGCTTTGGGAAGAGATGACGAGCATCATTCTCTTCTGGGCGGAGCGCGGGGTGCGCATCATCCGGGTTGATAATCCGCACACCAAGCCGGTGCCCTTCTGGGAATACATGATCGGCCGCGTGCGCGAACAGTTTCCCGACGTGGTCTTTCTTTCGGAAGCATTCACGAAGCCGAAAATGATGCAGGCGCTGGCGAAGGCGGGCTTCACACAGAGCTACACCTACTTTACCTGGCGCGGCTCGAAGACGGAGTTCACGGAGTATTTCACCGAGCTCACACAGACGTCGATGAAGGATTATTTTCGCGGCAATCTCTGGCCGAACACGCCGGATATTTTGCCGCTTCATTTGCAAGAGGGCGGCCGTCCGGCGTTTCTCGTTCGCGCGGTGCTCGCCGCGACGCTCTCGAGCGTTTACGGCATCTACAGCGGGTTCGAACTTTGCGAAAATGCCGCGCTTCCCGGCCGAGAAGAGTATCTCGATTCGGAGAAGTATCAGTGGAAAGAGCGGGACTGGGATGCGCCCGGCAACATCAAGGATTGGATTACGCGTCTAAACCGCATCCGCCAGGAAAACCGCGCGCTGCATTTTTACGATAACCTCCGTTTCTATGAAGCCGATAACGACGCGATCCTGTTTTACGGCAAAATGACGCCGGCGCGTGACAATATCGTCCTGATCGTAGTCAATCTGGATCCATCCGCGGCGCAAAACTCTTACATCCACGTTCCTGTCGAAGAATTTGGCGCGATAAATTCCGATGAATATGAGGTGCACGATCTCCTGACGGACGAGCGGTACATCTGGCGCGGCAGTCGTAACTATGTCGAGCTCGATCCACAGACGCGTCCAGCCCATATTTTCCGCGTGCGCCGCGCCTTGGGCGATGGGCGTTTTGCTTGAACCCCTGCGCAATCATTTCCTTTCACCGGTCGTTGATCGCGCCCGCTGAAGAAATGCCCGGGGTTTTCGTCTGAACGAAGGAGCGTTGCCTGCTGTCTCTGCTCCGGTGTTGTTGCGTGGGGAACAGCCGCTGCCTATGATATTCGGTACTTACGGAATGAAACGCATCTTCCCGATCCTCGTCGCGCTGGCGAGCGCCACGCCTCTCTTCGCGCAGGACCCAAGCCCGGCTGCGCCTGCCTTGCCGGGTCCGGATCTTCCGCAGACGACGTCCATGCTCGACGCCCTGATGCACGCGGGGCCGATCATTATCCCGCTTTTCCTGCTCTCCGTTTTTTCCCTCATGCTGGTGGTTGTTTATTTCCTCACGATTCGCCGCGGCGCAGTGGTTTCGCATGGCTATATGGCCACAGCGGATGCGCTTCTGCGGAAACGCGATTACCTCGGGCTGCTCGCGGTTTCCAATCGCCATGGCGAAGCGATCGCGCGCGTCGTGCAAAAGATGCTCGAATTCACAACCAAGAATCCCGGCGCCGAGTTTCAGCAGGTGCGCGAGATTGCGGAGACGGAAGGAACGCGCGTGGCTTCGAGCTTGAACAATCGTGTGACCTACCTCGCGGATATCAGCACGATCGCGCCGTTGCTCGGTTTGCTCGGCACGGTGATTGGAATTGTGAAATCGTTCAGCGCGCTCGGCGCCAATATAGGTTCCGCGCGTTACGTACAGCTCTCGAACGGCGTGAGCGAGGCGCTGATTAATACCGCTGGCGGACTGGCGATTGGTATTCCGGCGATGATTTTCTATGCGTTCTTTCGCGGTCGCGCGCAGCGGCTGATCTCGGAACTGGAAGCTGCGGTGACGCATGTATTGGCTCTGCTTTCACTCCAGTATAACAAGCGGACGGAGCGCACTCCGGCGTTGCTTGAAGATGAATTCTAACGAGAGCGGCGATCTCCGCTCTTTCGCGCTGCCCGGCCGTGCGACCTTGATCCCATGAACCTGCGCAAACACGCCACCCCCCACCATCCGGGCATTCAATTGGCCCCGCTGGTGGACGTGCTCATGTTGCTGCTGATTTTTTTCCTTCTCACCTGGAACGCGGCGCGGAACGAAAACGAACTCGACGTGAAAATCCCCAAGGCCTCCGAGGCGAAAGAAAAGAGCGCGCCGATTGGCGATGTGGTCGTGAATGTGAAATCGGACGGCACGGTGGTGGTCAATCGACGCACTCTCACCTCACCGGAACTTTCAGAGATGCTGCGCGGATTGGTCCAACTGGATCCAAACCAGGCTGTCGTGATTCGCGGCGATGAAGCGGGCGCCTACAAGCACGTGGTCGGAGTGCTGAATACCTGTAGCGAAGCCGGGGTGACGAACGTCGCCTTCGCCACCGCGAAATGAGACGACGGGCGAACGCATTGGGCGTTCTCGTGGTTTGGGGCGTCACGCTTGGCGTGGCGTTGGGGCAACGGTCCGATGAGGTCCGCCGGGCCCAGCCTGTGAATGAGCCGCCGATCGCGCGCGCCTTGCCGGTGGAGAGCAGCACGCCGCGCCGGGTGGCTTCTCCTCCTGCCGCCACGGCGACTCCCGTGCCTCGGCCATCCGTAGCCAGCACACCGCGCGTTAGTAATTCAGATTCCGAACCGCACCAGGAGTCGACTCCCGAAGCGCTTCAAGCCGAGACCGAGTCGCCCGAGCAGCGACAACTGAACTACGCCAACGGCCTCTTCTCGCGGAAGCTCTATGATCTCGCCGTTCCCGAGTATGAGAAGTTTCTCGGCCAGTTTTCGAGTGCCTCCGGACGGGCCAGCGCCTTCTTTTATCTCGGTGAGTGTTACCGCACCCTGAATCGGACGGCTGCCGCCCGGACGTCTTTCCAAAGCGTGGTGAATGATTTTCCAGAGAGCGAATTCGTCGGGCCGGCCGCGTATGGCGTGGCAGAACTTCTTTTCAATCAAAAGGATTACGCGGGCGCGGTCTTGCTCTTTCACAAGTCCGCTGCGAAAACGAAAGAATCTGCGCTCGCGCTTTCCGCGCGCTACTTCGAGGCGCGTTGTCTGGAGAATCTGGAGAAGAAAGAGGACGCGGCAGACCTTTATCTTCAAGTGGCGGAAGCGAAGAATCCGAATCCGTTCCGCGAGGATTCACGCATGGCCGCGGCGTCTATTCTTCTCGGGCGCGGGCGAAAGATCGATGCTCTCAGCCAATATGAAGCCCTCGCGAGCGAGACAAGTAAACCGGCCTTGAAGGCGGAGACGACGGTGCGAGCAGGATTGATCGCGTACGATTTGCAGCAATCCGAGAAGGGCAAAAACAAGGAGATGCTGGAAAAGGCGGTCGCGCTGCTGCAGAAAGGTCGCTCGTTAGCCGATGGTGGAAAATGGCGGGGCATCGCTCAGGTAGGATTGCTCCGGCTTTACTATTCCACCGCGAAATACGAGCAGGTGCTGGCCGAGTATAAGAAGAGCCAGGAGAACATTCCTGAAGATGTGCGCCCGGAAATGATGCTGGTGGTGGCAAACAGCGAACGTCAACTCGGTCACGAGAAAGAGGCGGAAACGCTCTACTCGCAAATCGTCTCGAAATATCCTCAGCGCGAGGAAGCGAAGGACGCGCGCTATCAGCGCTTGATCAATATTTACAATTCGAATCCCACCAAACTCGTGAGCGAAGTGGACGAGTTCCTGGCTTCGAATCCAACTGCCGAACGCGCAGATCAGGCGAAACTTTTGAAAGCCGAAGCTTTCTACAAGGACGGCAAATTCGCCGAGGCCGCTCCGCTTTACGAAGAACTCCGCGCTTCACAGCTTTCGCCGAAATTGCGCGCCGAAGCGGCCTACAAGCTTGGTTGGTGTCAGGTGCAGATGAAGAGCATGCCGCGCGTGGTCGAGGCTTTCACTTATTTCCTGAAAGCTTTCCCGGAGAATTCGCAGGCACCGGTCGCTCTGGTGCAGCGGGCGTTGGCCCATCAGGAGACGCGGGATTATGCCGATGCGATTGCTGATTTGGATGCGCTCTTGAAGGATTACCCGCAGGCGAAAGAGCGTGAGGCGGCGTTACAACAGAAGGCCTTGCTGCTAGGCCAGCAGGATGATGGGAAGGGAATGTCGGATGCATTCAGGCAACTCCTGAAGGAATTTCCGAAGAGCCCGGTCGCGGCGCAGGCGCAGTATTACATCGGGAAGGCTGCCTTTGAGGCAAAGGATTACAAGGCTGCGATTCCGCCGCTGGAAGCCGCGCGGAAAATGAACAAAGAGCAGTTCTACACGCCGTCGACGGTGCGGATTATTTCGTCGTATTTTTACCTAAAGAATCGCGCCGCTCTCACGGCGGAAATCGACAAATTTCTGGCCGCGGATCCGAGCGCGAAAATCCCCGGCGAAATCCTGCAGTCAGTCGGGATCGACTATTACAACGAGAAGAAATACGCGGAGGCGGAAAAGTATCTCTCTCTTCTCGGGAGCAACGATCAGACGAACGTAAACGCGGATTTCTGGTTCTATCTCGCCGACGCGCAAACCAAGCTGAACAAATTTTCCGAGGCGGAAGCCTCTTACGAAAAATATTTGCAGAACACGACCGATCCGGCCGCGCGCGTGAAGACGTTGCTCGCGCTGGGCGCCACCAAAATTGCGGCGCATAAAGCCGATGACGCGCAGAAAATCGCTGAGGAAATCATGGGCTTGCAGCCCGAAGGCAAGGTGAATGCGGAGGCGAGATTGCTGGCGGGCGACGTGCAAATGGAGCGCGGAAATTTCGAAGACGCAGGGAAAGCGTTTATGGGTGTGGCGCTGCTTTACGATGACCCGACGATCACGCCCCGCGCCTTGCAGAAAGCCGCAGCGGCTTACGAAAAGGCAGGCAAAACCGCGGAGTCACAGAAGGCCAGTGAGCAACTGCGCGCAAAATATCCGGAGTTCGTGGGAACGTTGTAGCCACGTCCCTGCGGGACGTGTGGGAGCGCGCGTTGTTCCTTGGATGCGAAGAACTAGGCGGGACTCGATCTCGCACGTCCCACAGGGACGTGGCTACAGTGATAAAGCTAGGCCATTGCGAGCGTCTCGATCGGCAGGGAAGCCAAAAACGTCTTGATGTCGCCGACCTGCAAAACCGGCCTCGCGAGATGCGCGGCGAGCAGGCTGGTATCGGGCGTTTGCGCGATGCCGGCACACGCGGTGAGTCCGGTTTCTGTCAACTGCGCGATCATACTTTCCACTTTCGCGCCCAAATTGCGGTCGTCGGTGAATTGCACCGTGCAAAGACCGGGCGCGGTCGCTTCCACATACGGCGCCAGCGTGTAACTGAACTGCAGCAACAAATCGTCGAGTGATCGCTCTTGAGCCCGCGCTCTCGATTTCACGATTAGCTCCAAAGATCGCGCCAACCCTTGGCTCGGCGTCATTCCCGCGCGAACGCCGGCCTCTTCGGCATGGCGGTTTAGTTGGATGATGACAGCTTTGGCGACTTGATCGTCGATCAGCGCCACCGGTCGCGAGGCCAACTCCGGTTGATGACGCAAAGCGGCCTGTAGATAAAAATTCGGCAGATAAATCGTCGCAAACATCAGCCCGTCTCCGCCAGTTCGTGGCGCGCTCCGTAGCTGCGTTGCACTGCGAAATTTAGCCGCGCGTCGTTGCCTTCCCGTTCGAGGTCCGCGAGTTGCCAGGAATTCTTCAGCGCAAGCTTCCAATGCGCGCTGCTGATCATGCTGCGACGCGTGAGAACTAGGAGCGCCGTCGGTGCTGGCTCGACCAAACGCTGAAGCCGATACCAACTGGCAGAGGGAATCTTCCGCAGTTCCTCCACCGGATTGAGGACCAAATCGAGCAGCACGAGCGGGAAATTGCCGTCGCGCAAAAGCAGATCGGCCGCTTTCACCGCATCGACCGCTTTGCGGCAGCGAACCCAGAGGAGTTGGCTTAAGCGTGCCTGACCCAACGGCTGAGGATCGAACGAATCGCGACCATCGATCAAGGCCACGCAGTAGCGCCCGAGCACGGCGGCTTGGAGCAGTTGGTAAATCAGATGCGCGCTGCCAGCGCTGAGGTTCGGACTGCTCAACTCGGTGATGGCGCCCTTTGGCAGCCCGCCGTCCGTGGTCGCATCGAGCGCGGCCAGGCCCGTCTCGAGCCGACTCTGCGCGCTCAGGCGCGGGGAAGGGAATCGCTCCGCGAGCAGCCCCCGCAGATCCACGATTTTGCTGCTCGCTCCCATTCCAGAAGAATGGCAGCGAAGCGAAATATGTTCAACTGAACATTATATCCGCTTCCGGAGTCCGGCAGCGTTGATTTGCTTCCGCACGAGCGAGACCATCACGCCTTGGATACGGAGTTCGCGCGCGGGGACGAGATCGGGGAAAAGTGGATTCTCTGCTTTCAGATAGGGGCGACCGCGGTCGGTCACATAACGCTTCAGCGTGGTCTCGCCGTCGATCAAAGCCGCCACGATGTCACCGCTTCGCACTTCCTTTTCGTCCTCCAGGATCACGATATCGCCATCGAGAATGTGAGCATCGATCATGGAATCCCCGCGAACGCGGAGTGCGAAGGTGCGTGCGTTTTTAGAGGCGTTGACGTTCCGGCTATCGAGCGAGACGTGACCTTCGATCGTCTGCTCGGTCGAGCCGGCCATGCCGGCGGGAATCTGGCCGTAAATGGGAATGTCCGTGATCCGCACTTTCTGCACCGGCGTGATCAGCGCGCGGGCTTTGCGCGCGTGGCGATCGAGAAAGCCTTTTCGCTCGAGGACCTCGATGTACTGCATGACCGAGGTCTGGCTGGCGAAGCCGAAATGCTGCTGG
>JBDUAH010000216.1:0-4535 GCA_040004745.1 Chthoniobacterales bacterium
GGAGCCGCGAGTGTTTGTCAGGCGGCGTTAAAAGCCGATGTGAGACGCCGGTAGAAGTCAGCGAGCGCATGAGCGCCTGAAAGATAGATTATTGTTCCCGCTGAGCAGTGTTCACGATTTCGCAGCTCTCACCTCTTCGTAAAGCTTTAGGAACTGCGTCGTCTGCTGGGCGAAGGTGTGCCGCAAAGCCATCGCGCGACCGGCGAAGCTCATCTTAGCGCGGAGTTTGGCGTCCATTAGCTGCGTCATCCTTGCGGCCAGAGTCGCCTCGTCCGCGGGTTGATCGAGCAGGAATCCTTCCTCGCCATCGCTCATCAACTCGGACGCTCCGTTGAAACGAGTGGTGACAACTGGCAAACCGGCCGCGGAAGCCTCTAGCGTAACGAGACTGCACGGGTCGTACCAAGTGGGATGAACGAACGCATCGGCCGCGGCGTAATGCGGCGCTGAATCGACCATATCGGCAAAAGTGACGGCTCGTGAGATACCTAGCTGCTCGGCTAGCCTAACGAAAGGTTGCGGCTTCTTGCCGCCCGCGATCAGCAGTCGCAAAGGCAGGCCCGCCTGCAACAATCGGGCGGCTGCGCGGAGGAATGTCTCAGCGTTCTTGAGCAGGAGATTGTGCGCCAGCATGAGAAATAGAACCTCGGCGCGCACTCCGAGCTTTTGGCGCGTAATTTCGCGGAGGCTTGGACGATTTTCCGGAGTGAACCGGCCGACGTCGACGCCATTTGGAATGACGCGCAAACGTTCTGGCGGCAGATGGTGCAACGTTTCAAAGTGGCGCTTCACCATGTTTGAAACGGCCACGATCACGGCGTCGCTCGCGTGCTGGCGGCGTTCCACCTCGGCCAACTCGCGATAACGCCGCTCTCGCCAGAAGCGAATCTGCCGCCACGTTGGCACGCGCAGGAGGTTTTGTTCCCAAAGCGCTACCGTCGATCCGCCGTGCGGATGGATGATATCCGCCCGCCAGCCCACGCCCATGTCGTGCACGATATCCAAACTCATGGTCGACAAATGGTGCGCAATCATTTCGGCACGATCGAGCCGAGAACGCGGCATTTCACCGAGCCGAAGAGCGACGAAACCAGCGCTTTCTGTCTCAGCATGGAAGTCAAAAGCCACCACATGCACTTCATGCCCGCGCTTTAGCAAATCACGCGCAAACTGCCAGGTCCAATGCTCCAGACCGCCGCGCATCGGGTCAAAATGCTCGAGAACCAGTCCTAATTTCACACGTAAATCACGTTACAGGTTCTTGTTTACCTCAGGCTAGAACCTATCTACCTTGTGCCCGCGTGGCGATCCATCCAACGGCTGTAGTCAGTTCTCAGGCAGATATTGCGGACGATGTCGAAATCGGGCCGTACGCCATCATCGAAGACGATGTCCAAATTGGCAGTGGCTGTGAAATCGGCGCGCATGCGGTGATCAAACGTTACACGACGCTGGGCGAACGGAACCGCGTTTTCGAGCACGCCACGCTCGGAGGCCATCCGCAGGATGTGAAGTTCCAACGTGAACGCAGCTACCTCGTCATCGGCGATGAAAACTTGATTCGCGAGAATGTGACCATTCATCGCGCTACGGGCGAAGGTCAGACGACGCTGATCGGCTCGCGGAATTTCCTCATGGTGGGTGTCCACATTGCGCACAACTGCGTTCTGGGCGACCACTGCATTTTTGCTAATGGCACCGCGCTGGCCGGCCACATCATGGTGGAAGATCATGTCTTTCTCTCTAATGAAGTGGGCGTTCACCAATTCGTTAGACTGGGACGTTACTCGATGGTCGGGGCGAAAGCGAAGATCGTGCAGGACGTCTTGCCGTTCCTGATCACGGACGGGAATCCGTGTCGCGTGCGCGGGCTCAACTCTGTCGGCCTGCGTCGCGCTGGTTTCACGCCGGAAACGCGTCTGAACTTAAAGCGCGCCTGTCACCTTTTGCTGCGTTCGAAGCTGCCGCTGGAAACCGCACTGCACGATATGGAGCAGCTCGCGGATAAAAACGTCTCCCATTTGATTGAGTTCGTGCGCGGATCGCGCCGCGGCTTCTGCCGCGAACATCGCGAACCCGCCTTGGCGCACGCGAACGAAGATTAGGTGTCGTCTCGCTCGATCCGGTCGAGCCGCTGGCCCAGTTCCTTGATCCTTTGCGCCAACGTTTTGATGCGTTTGATCTGCATCAGGTTATTCAAGAATTGTTTGCGCGGCTCCGCGGGTGAGCCGCCCACGTAAGAACGCGGCGGCAGGCTTCCGGCGACGCCGGCCTGCGGCATGATGACGGAGTCGTCGCCTATTTTTGCGTGATCCGGAATGCCCGCCTGAGCTGCGATGACGACGCGATCGCCCACGGTCGCACTACCGGCGATACCAGCCATCGAGACGATCACACATTTGCGACCCACCTGGACGTTGTGCGCGATCTGCACGAGATTATCGATCTTCGTCCCGCGCGCGATCCGCGTTTCGTGCAGAGTGGCGCGGTCCACGCAGGCGCCGGCGCCGATCTCCACCTCGTCCTCCAGGACTACGGTGCCGACGGAATTGATGCGCAAGATTTCCGAATCCGTCGGATGCGCTTCGCCGGTTTGACGCACAAGTTCGGCGCTGCCGGGCTCGACGGTTTGGAAACTGAAGCCGTCGTTCCCGATGGCGGCGTTGGCTTTGATAATCACGCGATTCCCGACGCGCACGCGGTCGCCGATACAGCAGCCGGAGTAGAAGAGACAGTCGGCTCCGATTTCCACCTCAGCGCCGATATGGACTCCCGCTGCCAGAGTGGTTCTTGCGCCAATGACAGAGCGAGGCCCGACGGAACAAAGCGGCCCCACCCGCACATTGGCGGCGAGTTTGGCAGTCGGATCAATCGCGGCGGAGGGATGAAGGCCATCGGCGACGTGGACCGGCCGCGCGAAAATCTCCGAGAGGCGCGCCAGGCAAACGCGCGGGCGCGCTACCTTGAGCTGATTCGGGATGCCCGGCACGTCCGGCGCCATCGGCACTAGAGCGGTCCGGATGGCGCGTTCTTTCACGATGGATGCGACGGAGGCGCTATAAACCAGCGCCAGATCGTGTTCGTCTTCGGCGTAGGCGGGATGAACGACGCGGCGAATTTCGAGTTCGGGGTTGCCTAAAATTTCACCGCCGAGCTCGGTAGCCAGCCAGCCCAATGTCTTCGCCATGGCCGCATCATTAATTTTCTGCGGGAGAAGCGCAATCATTGATCCCAGGACATAGTGGCGAGAGATGACTGCCGCCGACCCTTCACCACGCGCCATCGATCGCTGGGTCCCGGCGGGAATTCTGTTGGCGCTGCTTCTGGTCTCCTTCCTTTTTGACATCGGCGTCGATCGCTGGGTGGCGGACCACCGCGTTTCGTTCTGGGAATTAGCGGCGCGATTTTGCAGCCGCTTTTTCGCGTGGCATTGGCTCATGCTCGGCGCTGTGGCGGGTCTCTTAATCGCCTGGCGGACTGGGCGGCGGGATTGGATGCGAGTGCTCTGCGTTATGGTCGTGGCGGCATCGATCGCTGGACTGTCAGCCGACATTCTCCGGGGCGGGAGCGGCCGGACGCGGCCTTCGGCGCGGGCCCCGCAGGGTTGGTATGGAGTGCGCTCTGGTTCCGAATGGCTCATCGTGAAACACGACTACAATTCCTTCCCATCGGGACACACCACGGCTGCGACCGGCTTCAGCCTGCCGCTGTTTTTTTGGCGACGGCGCTTTGCTTGGGTGGTGTTTCCCTTTATCGCGGCGGTGGCCAGCTCCCGGATCTATCTCGGCGCGCATCACTTTTCCGATACCATTGCGGCGACCCTGCTCGGGTTTCTTATCGCCAGCTGGATTTGGCAGCGCTCAGCGGGCGGTGAACGATTCGTTAGGGCACTGTGGCGGGAGCGAGCGTGATTTTTTCTTCGAGCGCGATCACGTTGTCGACGCCGCGGATCTGCGCGGTGACGACGGGCGGCGAAGCTTCCCAGTTGATTTCGAAGAAGCCAAAATTCAGCGCGAGATAATTTTTCCCAACCCGGAAACGGTTGGGCTCGTGATCGAAGTTGTGGAGCAATCCATTGGTCGCGTGATGCGTCATCCCGCTCGAGGTGATGTCGTAGATCGGCGTCGGGATTCGCGGATCGACGCAGCGGGAAATTTCGCCGAGATGGCGGTCGCCGCTGAGAATGATCGGATTTCGCGGTTTGGTTTTCGCGATCAGATTGAACAAACGTTCGCGGGCGTGCGGCAATTCTCCCCATTTCTCGTAGGGGTGGTCGTCGGCGATCACCTGGATGCCCGATCCGATGAAATTGATCTCCGCGGCGCTGGTGGCGAGTTCGCGCTCCAGCCACGCCCATTGCTCCGCGCCGAGAATATCAGCAGACGTGTCCTTCTCCGTGTCCCACAGCGCGCTCCACCAGTGCGGCTCCTCGCGAAAGTAGCGACCGTCGAGCAGGATCACTTTCACCTGTCGGCCCGGAGGTCCAAACGTGTAAGAGACATAAACTCCCTCCTGCTTTCTTCGCGGGCTGTCGG
>JBDUAH010000025.1:0-15406 GCA_040004745.1 Chthoniobacterales bacterium
GGCCACGGAACGCGTAGACCTGGACGATCGCTTTCATCCCGGTTTTCACTTCGCCCACGTCTTCTTCATTTACTTCGGCGCGAACATAATTTTTCCGCGCCGACACCGTGAAGAGTTCGCTCCCTTCCGAAACCAGCTCGCCGTTGATCGCCTTGATCCCGGTGAGCAATCCGTCCATGGGCGAACGGATTTCCGAGTTCTTCATCTGCGCTTCGAGTTTTTTAATCGCGGAATCGAGGCTCTCGAGATTGCGATCGCGCTCGATCCGTTCCGCATCGACGAGACCCTGCAAACGCGTCACATCGCTCTTCGCTTTTTCCACTTCCACCTGCGGCACATTGCTGAGCGAGGTGAGCCGCTCAAGACGCGCGACCGCGTCCTCAGCGACCTTCAAGGGTTCCGAAGAAGGCAGCGGCAATTCCGCGCGCTGCTTCGCGGCCTGCCAATCGGCGCGCGCTTGTTTCAACTGCCGCGCAGTTATTTCATCCGCGATGGTGGCGAGGAGGTCGCCTTTCGAAATGGCGTGGCCCATCGCGCCGCGGCCGGCGGCGAACTCATCCGCGAACTGGATGAAGCCGCTGTTCTGCGCGCGCACTTTGATCACAAAAGTGGGCTCGATCCGGACGGTGCCGTAAACTGCGGAGATGGCGGTGCCGCGCCGCACCGTGGCCACTTCAGCGACCGGCAGAAAGAAGTAGTAGAGGAGCGCGATTAAGAGCAAAACTCCGAGCGCGATCGGCCAGAGCAACTTCTTCGAAATCGGGAACTTCAACGGCTGCAACTAATGCAGCTTTGCGGCGGTGTCGTCGGGAAATTGAAAATAGCGGCCGGTCACGCGGTCCATTTCGGCACGTGCCAGATTTTGCTCGAACGCGACGGCGAGGAGCCCGGCTTTCGATTGTAGAAAGCTGGCTTCCGCTGTGCGGTATTCCAACTGCGAAGAGCGGCCTTCGCTCAAATTGTTAACCACATCGGCGACGGTTTGTTCAGCGACGACGGTGGCGTGCGAAAGCGCGGCCTGTCGCGCGGTGATCGCGCGGAGATTGTTTTGGATCTGCGCCAACTGTCGCGGCACATCGGCTTCCAGTTTTGCCAAAACCAACTCGTTGATCTCGCGAGCGGCGCGGCGTTGGGTGACGGCGCCGCCCACCTTTCCATTATCGACCACGCGCCAGGTGTAGGCAGCCCCCAAGCGTAATTCGGATGAAACGATGTCGTCGGAACGCCGGGCCGAACCTTCACTGCCGCGGCGGATATCGGAGACGGGGATGTAATCGCCGGAGAGGTTGGCGTCGATCGTGGGGAAGTAGGCTGCTTCGATGATGCGCTGGTCTTCCCGTGCCGCGCGTACGAGGAGGCGGGCGAGTTTCAAGTCCGCCCTGCGCTCCAGCGCGGCGGCCGATTCCGCATCGGCATCCAACGTAAGCGCGGCGAAGGAGAGCGCAGTGTCGACGGTCGGCAACTTCGCGTTCGGGCCCAACTCGTCGCCCATCGTGGCCGCAAGAACGAGCAGAGCGCCACTTTCGGCACGGCGGGATTCTTCCACGCGCGGTTTGACCTCCTGCTCCAGGACGCGCGCCACTGTGACGGCCTGCCGATCCACGCGGCCGGCTTCGAAACGATCGTTTTGCGCGAGCGCGTTTGCTTCGAGGCGTTGGCGCTGCGCTTCGGCGAGCGTGAGGAGCGAGTTGTGATACGCGGCAGTGTAATAGGCGACCCGCGCGGCGTGCAGTTGCTCGATCACGGCCACGTTTAAGCGTTGCTCCGCGAGCAAGACTTCGATGTCGCCGCGGCGACAGGAGGCGGGAATTGCGACATCGAAAAGCGGCTGAGAGAAAAGGCCGCGCGCGAAGGCGAAAGGTTGCACGCTCTTCTCGCCCGCGCGTTTTCCGCCTTGTACGCCGCCGGGAATCAGCGCGCGGACGTCGGGGAAGGCCGTCGCGCGCAGAACAACGCGGCGGCCGGCCGCCTGTTCAAGTCGCGCCCGCGCTTCGAGGATGGCGGGATTTTTTTCCAGCGTGCGGGCGAGCGCGGCATCCAGCGTGATGGCGGGTGTGTCGGCTAACGAGAGGATGACGAAGAAAAGCGCGAACAGGATCACGCGTGGCCGGTGTGTTCTGGGGAGCACACGCCTGCAGCGTGCTGGTTTGGGCATTTTGCCGAAACAGGCTTTCGTTGCGCATGGAACAGGAGTGGCCGCCAAATTGGGGATCGGCGTCGAACGAAAGTTCGTTTCCGCAGAATGCGAAAACCAGCACGCTACAAGCGTGCGCTCCCCGGCCTCCATTGCCACGCTTTTCATCGTTCGCTCAGGGCTGCGGGCGGCTTTGCCATGTTCAGCAATTGCGTCTGGCGTTTGGTTTCTTCGTCACGCCCAACTTTTGGACGGAAGCTCAACTCTTCCGGCTCGCGCGCGGTGGCGCGGGCGAGGCGGGCGAGCGCTGCGTTGTGCAAATAAATCGCGCTCAAGCGCGTGGTGCGCACCCGCGTGACGTCGGCGGTGGCTTGTAGCACATCGAGCTGTGTGCCAAGGCCCGCGCCCAGATTGCTGCGCGCAAGTTCGAGCGATTCGCTCGCGTTCACGACGTTGCGCGTTTCTGATTCCAGCACGCGATCGGCTTGTTCGAGATCGAAGAACGCACTGCGCACATCGGATTCGACGGAGAGCTGGGCGGCGCGGAGCGCGGCAAGCGCCGCATCGCGGCGTGCGCGGGTGGCTTGCATCCGGCCCTTCGTGGCGTGGCCATCGAAGATGTGCCAGCTCGCATTCAAGCCAACGACGTAGCCGTGGTTAAACTCGGCGCCGACCAGCGGATCGCGCTCGCTGTAAACTTCGTAGCCGGTAAACACGTCAACGCGTGGTCGCAGTTCGCTGCGGTCCACGATGAACTGTTGTTCCTCGACTTCGACATCGATTTCGCGCGCGCGAATTTCGGGCCGGGTGGCTTTGGCGTGCGCCAGACTTTCGGAAAGGTCGGGCCGCGCGGTCTGATATTGCAGCCGATCGGTCGGCTGGAAATTCGCGCCGGTGGAGTCCACACCGCAAAGTTCGTTCAGCCGCAGATAGGAATTTTGGACGCGAGTTTGGGCTTCGAATAATTCCGGCTGCTCATTCGCGAGCGAGACTTCCGCGCGCCGGACATTCAATTCTCCGACGGTGCCGGCGAGGAGCCGTTCCTGTTGCACGCGTAACTCATCGCGCATCACGCCGACTGATTGTTCGCGCACTTCGATCTTAGCGCGATTGAGAAGCAGTTCGTAATAGGCGACGCGCACATCCATCGCGACGCGTTGCTCGGTGGCAGCGAGTTCCAGCGCGCGTTTCTCTTCGAGCAGACGCGCGATCGTGAGGCGGCCTTTAGTGGCGCCGCCGGTGTAGACGCTTTGTAGGACGCGGACGGACGCGTTGTAGTCGTCCTCGCGCAGACGCGATAATTCCTGGCGCTCGCGCTTCCGGAGCAGGCCGCTGGAAACGACGGAGGGCAGGTAACCAGCGCGCGCTTCCGTGACGCTGCCGCGGGCCGCTTCCACCTGCTTCCGCGCGATGAGGATTTCCGGATTCTGCTGCCGCGCCAGCGCGACGGCGTCCTCCGCGCGCAATCCCGCCTCGCGGGCCTGCGCATTGAGAAGACACGCGCCACCCAAGCATAAGGTGAGGAGCGAGCGGCGGATGCGCATAGAGCTATTCTGCATCACGGGGGCGTTTTTCAATCTTAAACAAACGAGGGGCGGCTTCCGAGCCGCCGAGTTTTTTGGCTTGGTAAACACGACGGCTTGAGGCCGTCATTTCTCGGTTGGCGTGATTTCGTTCGCCAATTCTTCGGGCGGGAGCTGGGCAAGCCGGTTCCATTCGGTAGCGAGTTCTTCTTGTTCGAACATGATGAGGCGCCCTGTGGCGGTGGAATAAAGTCCGGCCTCCACATCGAATCCGGTGATCTCGTGGACGGTTTTCCAGTAGGCGGTGATTTGGGACCGATATTTTCCGCGGAGTGATCCGGCGCGCCCGGAAGTGACGGCGTTCGTTTTCCAATCGACGATCAACGCGCGGCGTGCGGTGGGCGCGAGCAGGATGAGATCAATGACTCCCTCGAGAGCCGCGGTTGGACCCATCTTGAGGAGAAATGGAAACTCGGGATGCGTCACAAACGGTTCGCTTCGCAAGCGTTTGCGAAAGTCGGCTGCGCTCGATGCGTGCTCGATGAAGAGCTGCCATTCCTGTTCGGCTTGGGCGCGCTTTGTCACCGTGAGAAGCGCCTCTTGGAAGGCCGGTTCCCATTGCGCGGGATCTCTGTGCCAATCGAGCGATTGCAAAAGCTTATGCCACCAGTGGCCGTAGCGTGTCGCTTCATTATCGAACGCGCCGGCGCGGGATGGGATTCGCTCTGTGCGGTCGGAAGCGACTGCGTTCTCGATCGAGACAGCTTCCGCCAGACCGCTCGGGCTGATCTTTTGCACGAAGTGCGATGCGATCTCGCGGGCGCCCGCCTGAGGGACAGGCAAATCCGGAACCTTCGCTGCCCGCGAACGTTCGCCCGCTTTGGATTTCTGATGGGTCGCGGTCGCCGCCTCGGCTAATGCTTCGGTGGTGCACGCGGAAAGCGCGCCGTGATTGCAGCCGCCTTCTTCGCAACGCAACCATGTGATCTGCGATTTGCTGGGCTGGGGTGATTTACTGGTGGCGTAAAGGCGAGGCGCGCTGGCGAGGACGAGAGTGTGTTTGGCGCGAGTGAGGGCAACGTAGAGCAGGCGTTCCATCTCCTGGCGCTCCGTCAGTTTCCCCTCTGCTTCCAAAGCGTCGGTCACTTCCTCTTTGTCGAAAAGGATCCTCTGCATTTTACTGACGCGGTCAGTCGTTACGCGCGGAAAATTGTCCGCCCGCGAGTCGACTTCGCGCGTGAGAAAGGGAACGATCACAGCCTGCCATTCGGAGCCTTTCGCTTTGTGGGAGGTGATCAATTGAATGGCGGAAGCGCGGCCCGCGGCGGGCGCCTCCCGCGTAGTTGGAAAATCGTCGCGCAGATGGCGGGCGAAGTCTTGCAACTGCATCCCCTCCGCCTCTGCGCGCGCCGCGCTGGCCAGGAGTGCGTCCAGTTCGTCGTCCAAATTTCCGAAATCCTCGGGAGGCAGACTGCGCAGGCGGGCGCGCAACTGGACGCGCTCAATCGCTTCCTGCACGGCGCTGAAAAGCGGACGCCTGGAGATGTCCGCCCTTAGCTGACTGAGCGCCCGCAGCTTTTCCGCGACCGGATCATCGCCTTCTGGCGGGTCCGAAAAATCGAAACGCCGTGCTTTCCGTTGCGCAAAAGCGGCCAGGCCATGATCAGACAAACCGAAGACTTCGCGCAGGACGCCGACCGTTTCGTAGGTCTCGCTGGGATCGGCCAGGATGGTGCAAATCGCGGTGAGCCAGGCGTAGGCTGGATTATCTCCTTTGATCGCGGTTTCTGATTGCACTTCCACCTCGAGACCCTCTTGTGTGAGGGCATCGCGCAGGGGGCCGAACCAGAGTTTCCGCGGGCAAAGAATCGCGACGTCGCGCCAGGTTTCGGCGCGCAATTTTTTCAAGCCAGTGGCGCGGACCCAACGGGCCAGCTCACGCGCTTCCCATGCTGCTTTGCGGCGCACCGGGGTGCGCGGCGGGAAATCGTGCGCGGCAAATTCCAGCCGCACAATCTGGCCCAGAAGAACGCCCGGCCTACCGTGCATGGGCACGTAACGGACCTGATCACCTTCTTCGTTCAGGATCTTCGAAAAAGTCTCATTTAGGAATTGGATGCTTTTCTCGTCGAGGCGGAAGGAAACGGAAAACTCCACTGTTTCGCCGCCGGGCGCCGCGACGAGTGCTTCGTGCACCGCCCGGTAGTACGGCAGATCGGCGTGTTGACTGAAGATGGACTGCTGGAAATCGCCTACCATGCAGAAGTGGCCGGGCGGCGGTGGATCGCGTAACTCGTTAGGCCAGCGTCCGGCCGCATCGGGCGGCCGGCTCGCTTCCAGGAGAACGCCAAATTGCGCCGGGCCGGTATCCTGCGCTTCGTCGAGGATGATGCGGTATTGCTGGCCGCGAATGCGTCGCGCGGCCTCCTGATTGTCGAACAGTTGCAGCGCGAGTGCGATTTGGTCGCCGTAGGTGAGGGTTCCTTTCGTTAGGCGATACCCGCGATAATCGCGTTCCAACTCGGCAGCGACGCAGAGTGCGGCGCCGCTTAACCATTCGCGGAATGGGCCAAAAGCTTCGTCCCAAAGAGATACCCATTTTTTTGCGGTCGACCCGCGTAAGGGCAACGGGAAGAACTCAGCGTTGGCACCATGTGCGCGGTCCCAAGCGCGCAGTTGCTCCTGCGCGCGGGTGATATTGTCGAGTGAAACACCGTTTGGTTGATAAGCCAGAAGTGCGTCGATGTTTACCTTCGGACAGGGCTCATTGCTGAAGGCGAAATCCGCCGGGACGCTTCCGCGTCGACCGAGCGGCAGGAGTCGGCGCGCTTCAATTAGCCGGAGCAGGATGGCGCGCGCCTCGTCGCTCAGCCCGCGTCCAATGACCTCCTGTTGCTGCACGAAATCGTTCCACAGTTCGTCGTCATCTGTCACGAGATCGAGATGCGGTGGCAGGCCGAGGAAATGCCCGTGCGTTTCAAGCAGGCGAACGCAGAAGCTGTGAATGGTGCCGAAAAACGCGCGGTTGAACGCGCTCAGCACTTCCACACTTGGCTTGGCTTTGAGAATTTCCGCGCGGGTGCGTTGCTGCATCTCGTTCGCGGCGCGGTTGGTGTAGGTGACGACGACGAGTCGTGGGAGCCATTCCAAGGCGCGTTGCCGGCTGTTTGCGATCGCCACGATGCGCTGGATCAGCGCCGTCGTTTTTCCGGAGCCGGCAGCGGCGACGACCGAGTAATTTTTTTCGAGCTCGCTCGCGAAGCGGTCGCGCTGGAGTTGGTCGTCTGGATCGCTCATCGCCTTTCGATTTTCGGCAAACCCGGGTGGGTGGTGTTCCATTTGTCATCGAGGAAATCCGGATCGAAGCCGAGCGTGGCCAACGGATAATCCTTCTGGAAGAGGAACTCGCCGCGTAATTCCCCGCGCATCCCGAACACGCCGCTGCGGGTGAGGCGCGAAAATTCCACCCAAATTTCCCGCGGAGCCTCGATCACTGGCAGGCTGACTTGCGGGCGATCAAGGTCCAGCTCGCGCGTGAGCAGGCTGGCGCCGATTTCCTGTGCGCCGAGTGCTTGCAAGGCAAGGACATAAACGGCCAGTTGCACGCCTTTGCCTTCGAGCAATTTCGTGCGGAAATCGTTCGCGGGATCCTTGGCCATCTTTCCGGGCGCGAGACTGGAGCGGCGGCCGGTTTTGTAATCGATGATCCAGGCTTCACGGAAGGGGAAGGTTTCGCCGACGTTCTTTTCGCGAGCGAGAAGGAGATCGATGCGCCCGCGAATCGCGAATTGTTCCGTTTCCGAAACGTGAATGAGAAGCGACGGCAGCGTCCATTCGGTGGCGAAATGCGACCACTCTTCCGTGGTCGTGATGGTTTCCGCGAGGGTGTCGGCAATGAAAGCGGCCTGGTTCCAGGCGGAAACCCACCAGTCGGGTAAAGCACGGCCTAGGAGAGCGTGGACTTCCGCCCGGAACTTCTGCGCGGCTTTCTGAACGCGAGCGCGCACGTCTCTCGCGGACGGTCGCGGGACGAAGTCGCCATCGCTGGGCGCGACGTGGCGAAGCCAATCGTGGACCCATTGCCCGATGGCGAGGTTCCAGTTGGCGAGTTCATCTTCGCGCGCCTCCACTCCGAGGAATTTTTTTAGCCAGACCAAAGCGGGCGCCTTGATGATTCGCTCGCAGTCCGTCGCGGAAAGAGTGAGTGGCTCGGCCAGCGGTTCGCGCAAGGCGAACTCGTATTCGCCAAAGGCGATTTCGGGGACGTGGCGTGCGCGATAGGCAACGGCGGTCTGCTCGATGTCGGGATCGCCCGCGGGCACCGGTGGCGGATTCTTCTGGCGAGCGAGCCACTCGGCCGTGCGCGCCGCGAGGGCCGTCATTGTGTTTTGGCCGGGGGCGATATCCTCTGCTTCGAGATAAAGCCGAGTGAAAAACTCACTGGGATTCGCGAAACGCTCCGGCGCTGCCTCCTCGATCAAACTCGCACTCGCGCCGATGGCGACCGTAACGGATGCGCAAAGATTCTGGAATTGACGTTCCGCCAGCGCACGATGTTCGGCCGGTCCCAGGCAGAACGTTTTCCCCTCGGCGACCACGGAATGGCCCTCGCCTTGGCTGCCCTGCCGGGCGGCGCGTCGATTCAATCTTCGAATGCCTTCGTTAAAGGTCGCGATCTCGTGGTCGTCCAGAAATCCTGACTCGTTAGGCAGAGCTGGCCACGATCCTTCATTGAGCCCGGCGAAAATGAGGTGCGACCACGATTGCCCTTCCGCCTGGGCCGGGAGGAGGAGTTGCACGCGGCTGTAGGGATGGTCGCCCTGACGATCGCGTTCTGGCAGAACCGAGCTGCTGACGTCCGTGAGCCAACGCAGAAAGGTCGTGCGCGAGAATTTTCCGGGCACGCGATCGGACCAGCCCGCGCTTGCTTCTTGCAAGTGCGAGCGACGGTCCTGCCATTGCAGTCCCTCGAAAATTTCGAAACTCTGCGCGAGATATTCGGACAAAGTTGCGCGCTCGGGTAGGAAGGAGATCGCGTTCAACCCGGCAACGATGCGCTCGGTGTCTTCCGGTTTCGCAAAGTTCGCGCAATAGGCGCGGAGCAGCGGCAGATCGTCCATCAAGAGATGATTCGAGGCGCGGCGCAAGGCGTCGTGAATTTGGTCCACGTGCAACCCGCCGAAGAAGCGGCAGGCCGCAGGTGAGGCGCGGAGAAAGCGAAGCAAAATACGAAGGCGCGGAGTTTCCTGCAGTTCGCACCAAGTGGGCCAGGCATCGTCTTCCAGAGGGCCCGGGGCGAGATGGGCGATACCGTCGTAGTGCGGGATTTTCGCCTCGGCGAGGAGGGCGGCGACACTCCGCGGCAGCGCCCCAGCGGCGGGGAAGAGAACGCCGATTCGATCGGCTTTTCCAGAAGCGAGAAAGCATTCGGTTAAGCCGGTGATCGCCTGGGCCTGATCGCTTACGGTGCGACCGACGACGAAATGTTTTTCCACAGAAGAAGCGATGATGGTGGCGGAGAATAGCTCTGGCTCGAAGAGTTCCGGGAAAAGCGTTTCGCTCGTGCGCGGAGCGGTGAGGGGCTCAGCCGGAGCCCAATTTTCTTCCCAAGTGCCGATCCAGGCTTCGTCGAGTTCGCGCGCCTCTTCCTGCGGATTTTGCAAGATGACGACGGCCTGCTCCGCGCTGGAAACAACGGCCTGAAGCAGGAACCAAAGCGGCCAGTGCGCGCCATCGAAACCGGTGATGAGAAGATGCGAAATCCGCGATGGATTTTGGCGCGCCGCATCCGCGGCCGCGCGATCGCGGGAGGCGGTTAAAGCGAAGCTACACGCCTGCATCTGTTGGCGGAAGCGGCGAACCATGGGGCGAAAGGAAACGAAAGGGAGATCTTCGAAACGCCAGCCTGCGGCCTCAAGGCGATCCAGGGTATGGAGGAGATTTCCCGGGGCGCGAACGACGGCTTTGGTGGCAAGTTCTTCAGACTCGTTAGGCGTGCCTTCCTCTGCGGTGAGGGCGAGTAGGAGACGCAAATTTTCCGTGAGGGGGCGTGGCCGTTTTTGATCCGGCGCGAGCAGTTCGCGCAGGCCCGACGGAGTGAGAAAATGCAGACCGAGATGCGATTGCCCGCGCCGGAGGTTTTGGGCTTTAAGCGCATCGGCATGGCTACGCTTGGGCACCACGACCACGGAAGGCAGCTGGCGTTCCCAAGCGGTCGAGCCGATCGTCGTCAGCCACGGGCCAATTACGCCATCCCAAGCTTCACGCGGGGAGAAGCAACTGTGGAGGACGACTGGCACGCGCTCATTCTAGCAGAACGGCCGGACAAATATTGTCCGAGTCCTGGAATAACGCGGCGATTCTAGCTGGATTGCCGCGGCGCCGGGGTAGCGATGAGCAATCCCGAGAGCAGAAAAATGAGCGCGGCAGAAAAGAGGCAGTAATCGCAGAAAGCGTGCAGCACAAAGGCCTGCAAATACAGCAGCCAAAGCGTGGTTAAGAACATCAAACCCACGGTGAGCGCTAGCAAGGTGGACGCCCGCGGAAACCGGAAGGCCGCGAGCGTGGAGAAACTGAAGACGGCGAAGTAGCCAAGCGCGCCCAGGCCCGCGAGTGGAAGGCCACGGAAGGAAGCGTAAACGCTGCCGAGGACCTGCGAGCAATTGGCGGCCGTCACGCAGGTGACGTGCGCGCCGGCGAGATGGGTCGCAGTGAGGTAGGTCGTCTCGCTGAGCCCGACGAGGGAGAGGACGGCGGCCGCGATGTAGATGAAGTGTCGACCGCGCGAGACTGGCGGCTGCGTTTGCGAACTCGAAGCTGTATTTGATTTCATGCTCAGGGGGCCGGGAACGGCGGCTTTCCATTCGCAGCATTCGCGATCGCGTCGCGCAGACCTTGGTCCGTCATGAATTGCTGAGGGACGCGCTGATTATTGATGAAGAGGGTGGGCGTGGAGGTAACTCCCATGGAAATGCCGCGTTGATTGTCGAGGCCAATGCGACCGAGGAGTTGATTATCTTCGCGATCGACTTTGAAACGGGCGAGATCGAGACCGATTTTTTGCGCGAAACCTTCGAACGTCGCGGTGACGGTTTCCTCCTTGCTCCATTTCGGCTGGTTTTCGTAGAGGAGGTCAGCCATTTCCCAGAATTTTCCCTGAGCGCCAGCGGCTTCGGCGGCGCGGGCGGCTTCGACCGCGTGCTTGTGCATGGCGAGAGGGAAATGGCGGAAGACGACGCGCAGACGGCTGCGATTTTCCTCTTCGAACTTTTTCAAGAGGACGGCCAGCATCGCGCACGGCGGACATTGCAAATCGCCAAACTCTTCCAACACAACCGGCGCGCGAGCGGCTCCGCGGAAATGGGGCGGGATGGCGCCGGGGTTGGCGTCCGCTTTTTCGTTTGGGATCGGCGCGAAGACAGTTTCGCGCCGGGCACGATAGAGCGCTGCGCCGCCGCCGATCGCGAGTGCAGCCACGGCGAGGATGAGGACGAAGGGAAGGAGACGTTTCATGCGGCGGAGAGCGGAAATGTTGAGATGGAACGAGAAGCGCGAGGCGGTGCCTCCGTCAAGCACGCTTTCGTTTTCTGCGGCGCAGGCAAAGGGACCGCTGAAGCTCCAGCGCATCGGGACCGTTGTGAATCACGATCTTGTGGACGTGCGAACGGTTTCCAGGTTACGCCCCTTCCCTGGTTACGAAAGCGTCATAAAACTCAGTGCTTCCACAGTTAAAAGAAATTTTCGTTGACTTGAAATTGAGGTTCGAAATAGTCCGCCTCTTCCCCGCGCACACTTACGTTCGGGAAAATGGAACAAAATTATGGCGCTGATGCCCAGCTCCGTAAGCCGTAGAAAACCCTGTTTATGAAAAAGAAAATCACATCTCAATCAGCATTCTTTGATTCCCGAATGCTCCTCGCTATTGGCTTGTGCTCGATCAGCATTCTGATGGTGCTGTTCGGCTTGGGCCTTTTCACTGGATCCTCGGCTCGAGCGCAAGGACGCGACGAAGCTAAAGCCCCGCTGTCGAAAGAACAGGCCCGAACTGGAATCATCTCGGTCGCCTCGGAACGGAACGACATATCGCCCCCTCTGCGCAATCAGCCACCGTGGCCCGTCAGCGGAAAAGCATTTGAGCGCGAAGCCAACGCCAATCCCAGAAATCCGCACCGGCACGTTGATTCGCCGGATCCGGTGATCCAAAACGCACACGCCTCGATCCTGGCTCAGATCGCTCCGTCGATCCCATCCCCGATACGCAATTTTGATGGTATCCCGTTTCCCGGCGTCGGCTGCAACTGCGCACCCCCCGACACCGATGGTGAAGTCGGGGCCACGCAGTATGTGCAGATGGTGAATGAAGGCTTCCAGGTTTTCGACAAAAATAGCGGTGCTTCCCTGCTCGGACCGAATGGCATCTCCTCGCTCTGGGCCGGTTTCGGCGGCGTTTGCGAGTTGAATGGTAACGGCGACCCGGTCGTGCTTTATGACCAGCTCGCTAATCGCTGGGTTATCACGCAATTCGCCGGAACGTCTGTGCCCACCAACGAGTGTATCGCAGTCTCCACAACCAATGACGCCACCGGCACCTACGCCCGCTACTCCTTTCTGCTCGGATCGAATTTCTTCGACTACCCGCACCTTGGATTGTGGCCCGATGCATACTATTGCTCGTTCAACGTTTTCAACTCGGGCGGCACCGCTCTCCTCGGCACACAAGCCTTCGCCTTCGATCGCGCGAAAATGCTAGCCGGCCTGCCTGCCACCTTCGTCACGCCCGGCATCACTCCTGGCGGCGCGAACAATGAATTCTTCCTTCCTGCGGACCTGGACGGCTCGACCCTTCCGCCGGCGGGAGCTCCAGCAAACTTCATCGAATTCCCAGATGGCGGGAACGGCAATGCTTACCGGACCTGGCATTACCATGTCGACTTCGCGACGCCCGCGAACAGCACCTTTACCCAGTTCGCCAATCCACCGGCCGCGGGTTACACTGAGCTTTGCCCCGGCACCCGTTCGTGCATACCCAATCTTGGCGGCGGAACGATGGATGGCATTGGCGATCGTTTAATGTTCCGCTTGGCCTATCGAAATTTTGGGGACCACGAATCGGTCGTAGGCAACTACTCTGTCAGTGCGGGCGGAGTCTCAGGCATCCGTTGGTTTGAGATTCGCGGTGTCACGGCCGGGCCGGTGACCGTTTTCCAGGAGAGCACCTATCAGCCGGACACCACCTGGCGTTGGATGGGAAGCGCCGCGATGGATGGCGATGGCAACCTAGCCATCGGCTTCAGCGCCTCCAGCGCGACGATTAATCCTCAGATTCGCTATGCGGGACGTTTTGTGGGTGATCCATTGAATACCCTCTCCCAAGGCGAAACCACCCTGTTTGCTGGAACGGGCAGCCCGACGGGCACCGCCAATCGCTGGGGCGATTATAGCGATTTGACTGTCGATCCAGTGGATGACCACACTTTTTGGTACACTCAGGAATATTACTCCACGACGGGTTCTCAGTTTAACTGGAGGACACGCATCGGGAGCTTCAAATTCTCCACCGTCCCGACCAACAACATCGTCGCCGGTGGTTCGGCCATTGTCTCGGCTGGCGGAAACGGTGTACTCGATCCAGGTGAAACGGTTACCGTCTCGCTTGGCCTCCGGAACATCGGCGGCCCGGGCACACCTTGCACCACGGCGGGTCTCACCGGCACGCTGCAGGCTGGTGGTGGGGTGACCAGTCCTTCTGGACCGCAAAACTACGGAGTGATTTGCACCGGCAACCCGGTCGTCTTCCGGAATTTCACCTTCACCGTGGATCCGGCGATTCCCTGCGGCAGTACCGTGACGGCGTCGCTCGCGGTGGTGGATGGAGCGGAGAACTTCGGCACCATCACATTCACCTTCACCACTGGGTCGACGGTGACTAATCCGGTCCAGAACTTCGACGGCGTAGTCGCACCGGCCCTTCCGGCTGGATGGACAGGAACAGCCTCGGGGAG
Organism: Chthoniobacterales bacterium; assembly: GCA_040004745.1. Taxonomy (GTDB): domain Bacteria; phylum Verrucomicrobiota; class Verrucomicrobiia; order Chthoniobacterales; family UBA10450; genus JACCTI01. The sequence goes on from JBDUAH010000025.1 coordinate 13,659, forward strand.
TGGAATCATCCCGACAACGGTGACCACCTTCCCGGATACGGCGCCGAATTCGGTCTTTACCTCCGAAGCTGCGACCGTGGGTCTATCGGAAGTGACCTCGGCCCCGATCGCAATCACCTCGGCTGGGTCGCAACTGAGTTTCCGGAACGAGTTCAACACTGAGTCGGGCTTCGACGGGAGGGTGCTTGAAATCAGTATTCCGACTGTGAACGCCGGCGCCTTCCAGGATATCCTGGCGGCTGGCGGCACCTTCGCCAGTGGCGGATACAACTCTACTCTGAGCACTGGGTTCGCCAATCCGTTGCCGGGTCGCATGGCCTGGACCGGGCTCTCCGGTGGAACGTCGGCAGCTCCCTCCTACATCACCACCGTGGTCAATCTGCCGGCGGCGGCGGTGGGCCAGAGCGTCATGTTCAAGTGGCGCCAGGGTTCGGACAGCAGCGTAGTACCAGCGACCAACCCCGGATCGCGCATCGATACGATCACCCTGGTCTCGACCATCTGCGGCGGTGGCGCGGCACCCGTGCCGAGCTCGGCTGTCTCGCGGAAAACGCATGGCGGGGCAGGGACGTTCGATATCAACCTCCCGTTGGTGGCTATAAATGGCGCCATCGGCGTGGAACCGCGCGTCGCCACTGCGGGAGTACATCAGATCGTCGTCACCTTCCCGACTGCGGTCACGGTGGGCAGCGTCGCGGTTACGACCGGCACCGGCAACGCCACCTCGAGCGTGGCGGGCGGAGTGGTCACGATCAACCTGACCGGAGTGACCGATCAGCAGCGCTTGGGTGTAACGCTCATGAATGTGAGCGACGGCACCAATGCCGGGAACGTCTTGATTCCGATCGGAATCCTGCAGGGTGACGTGAATGGCAGCCGGACGGTTTCCAGCACCGACGTGGCTCAAACCAAGGCCAACGCGGGGGCTGGGACGGTCAATGCGAGCACCTTTGCCACCGACGTGAACGTCAGCGGCACGATCAACTCTACTGATGTAGCGATCGTGAAAGGCGCCACGGGCCACACCCTCCCATAAGGTCGAGAGTCAACTAAAGTAAGGCAGTCAACAAACCCTTGGGATGGTTCGCCATCCCAAGGGTTTTGTCTTTCGGGGCAGATTCACTCGCTCGGGCACATCGCTATTTCGGCACCCGTTGTGGAAGAATTCCCGCCGATTCCTCCGTCGCGCCGGCGCATAGAAAAGCTGTGCGACTCTCCTTTTTTTTGAGCCGCGTAAAGCCATCGCCGGCAGTGAAATCGAGAAAACGGGGGGCGGTTTAGCAAGCCCTCGTTAAGTGACGAAAATGCCATTTTGAAAGCCCAGTAAAAAAAATTGAATCCGCAGCAAATTTTTCGTGACACGCATGCACATCCTGCTAATAATCGCCACCAATCGACAATACGTGCACTCGCCTGGCCGTCTGAATGAGAAATCAGACACAGTCCGAAAACGCGATTCCAACCAAATAAAAAAGAAAGCAAACTGATCCATGACCTCACAACTTAACCTGACCGCTGCGAAGGTTCGCAGACTCCTCCTTGTCACCGCTTTGGTGATTTGCCCGCTCTTTGCCGCCCAGATCGGCAATGCTCAAGACGCTGCCACAGCCACCCTCACTTCAGGCGGCCTGAATAATATCAGCATTATGGCCGGTGGCACGTTCACCCTGACACTTGGCGTCACGACGAATTTTTCCTCCGGCGGCTACACTGTTTTCCTGCAGAGCAACAACGGCTCAGGCTTTTTC
>JBDUAH010000217.1:0-4503 GCA_040004745.1 Chthoniobacterales bacterium
TACCTCCTCTTGAAGGAAACGCCGGACAAAAAAGCGGGCGCCCTCCTCGCGGTGATGTTCGATCGCGTCATCGGCCTGGTCGCTTTGATCGGCATCACCGGCGTGTTGATTTCAATGCGCTACGACTGGCTGGCCAGCGTGCGCGAGACGCGGCAGTTGCTTTATCTCTTGATGCTGATCCTGGGCAGCTCCGTCCTGGCGCTGGTGACCTCTTTCTTGATCAGCGGATTCAATCTCTTGCGCTGGCTGCCGCAACGCTTTCCCGGTCGCGAAAAATTGATCGAAATTTCCGCTGCGTATCATCTCTACGCGCGACATTGGAAAGCGACGCTGGTCGCATTGGGAGTGTCCGTCATCGCGCATCTCGCCACCTTTGCGACCTTTCTCTGTGTCGCCTACGCACTCCATGCCGAAGACGTGCGGGTCACTCCGCCCACGCCAGTGCCCGTGATCGATTTCTTTGCCATCATGCCGATCGAACGCACCATCTCGTCGCTCCCGATCAGTTTCGGCGGGGCCGGTTGGCGGGAAATCATTCTCCAGATTCTGCTTCACAATCTCGCCGGCGTGAAAGAGGGAATCGCCAATTTGATCGGCTCTCTGAGTTTCCTCATCATGCTCACCTGCGCGCTGCCTGGCGGGCTGGTTTACTTTTTATACCGACCCAGCGGACCCGGCGGACACGTGAAGATGAAAGAAATGCGGCAGGAAGTCGCCACTCTCGAGCACGATATCGCCGAGCGGGAGGAACCTTAGCCGACCAGATGGCAAAGGTGCGCAGTGCCAGTGTGACCCGGCGGCCCTTCGTTGCCGCCACTTTTGCGATGACGGCTGATGGCCGCATCACGACGCGCAAATTCACTCCGGTCGATTTCACTTCGCGCGAAGACAAGATGCATCTGCTGCGGCAGCGCGCGCTCTCCGACGCGGTCCTGGTGGGTCACAGCACATTGAAGAAGGACAACGTGCGCCTCGCGCTTCCGAAAGGCGAGTTGCGCGACGAACGACTCGCGCGGGGCCAGACGGAATGCCCGTTGCGAGTGATCGTCTCCAACGAAGGCCGGATCGATCCGGCGCTGAAGATTTTCGGTTCCACTGTCTCGCCCATCATCATCTTCTCCACCACCCGAATGCCGAAGCGGCATCAGGAAGCCTTGCGCGAAAAAGCGACGCTCCACCTGAGCCATGCGCGGACCCTCGATCTGCTCTGGATGTTACAGCAACTGCGGCAGCAGTATCGTGTCCGCACGGTCGATTGCGAAGGCGGCGCCGCCCTTTTCCGTTCCCTGATCGAGCTGGGCTTGATCGATCAACTAAATCTCACCATCGCGCCCTACCTTTTCGGCGGCAAAGGAGCGCCCACGCTGACAGGATTGAGCGGCGAATTCCTGCCGGCCAGCGCGCGTTTCACCCTCACCGATATGCGCACGCTGGGCGATGAGTGCTTCCTCACCTACCGCATCGCAAAGCGTGGCACGAAAAAATAGTAACAAGTTTGATATTTTTCACCGCTCGCTTCGGACCCTGCCAGCGCGCGGCCGTCGCACCAATTCGCCCCCACAATTCGGACAAATGCTCTCCATTTTCCCAGTGCAATCCGGGCAAAACGTACACTCGAAAGTACAAACATAGGCCGGATCGTGCGGCTCCAGTTTGCTCCCACATTTCTCGCAGCCGGTTCTCATTTCCGATCCCATGGCGACTCCTCTCGTTGCTGGAAACTGGGACGCAGACTACCTTCGACGAGCGATGCGCCCCAGCGTTTCCGATCATAATGCACACCGGGAATTCCATCATCATGCGCGCTCCGAAGGCGGCGATCTTCGAGACGGCGGCGAATCTGGAACGCTGGCCGGAAATTTTACCACATTATCGTTACATCACGTATCTGGAACGCCGCCAGACGCGTAACCTTGTCGTGATGGCAGCCACGCGTTCCGGTATCCCCATTTCGTGGACATCGGAACAGGAGATCGACCGCGATAGGATGGAAGTGCGTTTCCATCATCTTAAAGCCTTCACCAAAGGAATGCGCGTGGTCTGGACTTTCGACGAAACGCCAGCCGGCGTGCGCGTCGAGATCCTGCACGATCTGAATTTCCGTGTGCCCGCGCTCGCGCCCGTGGCTGATCGGATCATGGGCAATTTCTTCATCTACCACATCGCCAGCGAAACCCTCCGGCACATGAAATTGTATCTCGAGGAACGGAAGTAACCGACCATGCGAAACGGGAAACAACGCCGCGCCGTCATCACCGGGATTGGTCCGATTACCTGCATCGGCACCGGGCGCGAGGAATTCTGGAACGGAATCCTCGCGGAGAAGAGTGGGATTCGAAATATTTCCACTTTCGATACGACTTCATTCCACGCGCATTGCGGCGGCGAAATCCGCGATTGGGTGCCGGAAAATCACTTCCCTCCACATCGGCTGAAACGGCTTGATCGTTACGCGCAATTTGCCGTCGCATCGTCACAGATGGCATTGGCGGATGCGAAACTCCCCTGGTCGCGCGAGCAACCGCAGGACCGCGTCGGCGTCAGTTACGGCACCGCGCTGGGAGGGATCGCGAACGCGGAAGCGCAGCATTCGCATTTTCTGAAAAAAGGGACGCGCGGTGTGAAGCAAACCCTCGCGCTGCAAGTCTTCGGCGGTTCCGCGCACTCGAATATCGCGATCGAGTTCGGTTTTCGCGGAGTTGGCACCACGAATTCGAATAGCTGCGCCAGCGGCACCGTGGCGGTGGGTGAAGCGCTCCGTTATATCCGCGATGATTTTGCCGACGTCATCATCGCCGGCGGCTCGGAAGCCCCGCTCAGCCCGCTCACGTATGGCGCGTTCGCCATTATCAAAACCATGAGCCAATCCACGGGCGATCCGGCGCAAGCCTGCCGTCCGTTCGATCTCGCGCGCGATGGATTCGTGATGGGCGAAGGTGCCGCCTCGCTCGTGATCGAGGAGCTCGAGCACGCGCGCAAACGCGGCGCGCACATCTACGCGGAAGTTCTCGGCTACAGTTTGAACAACGACGCCTTCCACATGACCTCGCCGTTGCCCGGCGGCGAATCCTGCATCCGCGCGATCCGCGAATCGCTCGCCGATGCCAACCTCGCACCCGAGCAGATCGATTACGTCAACGCACACGCCAGTTCCACCCAGCTCAACGACAGCACGGAGACGATGGCGTTAAAGGAAGTCTTCGGAGCTCACGCCAAGCAGCCACCCGTGAGTGGAACGAAAGCGTTCACCGCGCATCCGCTCGGCGCCACCGGCGCGATGGAGGCGGCGATCTGCGCGCTGGCCATCCAGCATGGCTGGCTGCCGCCCACCTTGAACCGCGATAATCCTGATCCTGCCTGCGATCTGGATGTCGTTCCGAAGCACGGACGGCCCGCGGCGTTGAACTACGTTCTGAGCAACTCCTTCGGTTTTGGTGGCATCAATTCCTGCGTAGTGCTGGGGCGCGTCCGCGACTGAGAATTCGCCTTTCGCCGCCGGACCGTTTCATCGTAATGAATTCACCACGGGAGCACTCGTGAGCGAACCGCCGCCAATAAACCAGACGCATTCATGAACATCATCTTTCTTTGTCTCGGGATCGGCTTCGTCGCCGGCCTGCGCTCGATGCTGGCGCCAGCCGTTGTGTCGTGGGCAGCCTATCTTGGGTGGTTGCATCTTGGGGACTCGGGCCTGCGGTTCATGGCCTCGCCGATTTCGGTCGCGGCCTTTTCGCTGCTGGCGCTGGGAGAATTGATTGCCGACAAACTTCCCTTCATCCCCAAGCGGACGGAGCCAGGCCCACTGGTCGTGCGCCTGGTGAGTGGCGGTCTCTCAGGCGCTTGCCTGGGTTGGTCAGCAAATCAGTCCTGGACGAGTGGGGCGGCCGCGGGCGCCATCGGCGCCATCATCGGAGCGTTCGCGGGCTACCACCTTCGCCGTCGCCTCACGCTGGGTGCCGGGCTCAAGGATTTCTGCGTTGCGCTCCCGGAGGACCTGCTCGCGATTGCGCTGGCCTGCTACCTGGTTTCGCGCTGAAGCCAGAACGGACCGCGCCGACGCTGCGCCTGCCGAAACGTTAATGACGCATTCCAGAAAAAACGCCGTCCATAACGCCCGCGAAAAGACCGCAAGAAACGTCACCGGCGGAACTTGGAAGGAAACGAAGGTCGGCAGTCCCACGCGCTTGTGGCAATAATCGGACTTCGCACAAGCACGCTCCATTTCGCCGCAGCGTCGCCATGTCGCCAATCTCCGCGTCCACGCTCCCATTACAATCGCCAGCGGCGCCGCCGGCAGCCCCAACGGAGCTGCCCGACTCTTCCATGCTCCTCTTGATCCTCTCCAGCTGTGGCGTCTTTGTCGAGAAGCTCTTGACAAGGCGTATAAATCTTTTACTTGCCATCCTTGCCGGGACTGCTTAATGCCTGCCCGCTACAGAACGCCAACCAAGAAACAGTTTTTATGAGTGACAAATCCATTGAAGAGAAGGTCAAAGACATCAT
>JBDUAH010000218.1:0-4492 GCA_040004745.1 Chthoniobacterales bacterium
TCTTTCCCATGACGGCGAAGAAGCTCATCCGCGCGCAACGGATTGGTTTCGAATGTAACCTGCCGATCATTTACTTGGTTGATTCCGCCGGCGTTTTCCTCCCGATGCAGGACGAAATTTTCCCTGACGAAGACGACTTCGGTCGCATCTTCCGCAATAACTCCGTCATCTCCGCGGCGGGCATTCCGCAGTTCGCGGCCATCATGGGCAACTGCGTTGCCGGCGGCGCCTATCTGCCGGTTCTCTGCGACAAAATCCTTATGACGGAAGGCAGCGGGCTTTATCTCGCCGGTCCATCGTTGGTGAAGGCGGCGATCGGAGAAATAATCGAGCAGGAGGACCTCGGAGGAGCGACGATGCACGCTGAGATCAGCGGTACAGTCGATTTTCACGAAAAGGACGACGAATCCTGCTTGAAGCGCATCCGCTCGTTAGTCGCGCTCCTGCCGGAGGCGGAAGCCGCGAAGCGCGCACCGAAACCGGAGAAGTTCAAAGCCGCCAAGTCACCCGACGCCGTTTACGACGTGATCAGTCTCGATGGCCACAAGCCCTACGATGCGCGCGATCTTCTCGGCTCGATCATTGATGCCGATTCGCTCGACGAATACAAAGCCGATTACGGCAAAACGCTCATCACGACCTACGCGCGGATCAGTGGCCGGCCCGTCGGGATCGTAGCCAGTCAACGCCAGCAAGCGCGCACCAAAAAGGAAGGCATCCAGATGGGCGGCGTGATCTATCACGACAGCGCCGACAAAGCCGCTCGCTTCATCATGGATTGCAACCAAACCGGCCTGCCAATCATTTTCTTCCAGGACGTGACCGGCTTCATGGTCGGCGGCGCAGCCGAACAGAGCGGGATCATCCGTAGCGGTGCGAAGCTCGTGAACGCGGTTAGTAATTCAACCGTCCCGAAAATTACCGTCGTGGTCGGCGGTTCCTTCGGCGCCGGCAACTATGCGCTCTGTGGCAAGGCCTACGATCCGAACTTCATCCTCGCCTGGCCGAACTCGCGTTACGCCGTCATGGGCGCGGCCCAAGCGTCCGACACCGTCTTCAGCGTCCTTGCTCGTGCGCGCGATCGTGGCGACAAGAAATCGACGCCTGAAGAACTCGAAGAACTTCGCGCTACCGTGAAGAAAACCTACGAGGAACAAACCGACATTCGCTACGGCGCCGCTCGTGGCTGGGTGGACGCCATCATTCAGCCGCATGAGACACGCGATGTCCTAACGCGCCTGCTCTCCTACGTCTCGCGCCCGACTCCGAAAGCGCGTTTCCACATGGGTGTCGTGCAGGTTTAAGCCTGTGAAAATTCGTCCGCGATCGCTTGGTTAAGCTTGGCGACGGTGGCCAACGAGCCCTGCAGCGGCAGTTTAAAGTCGCGTCTTTCGAGCGCTCGCAGGACCTCTTCGGTCGGGATGTTTCCCACCAGATCGTTTTGCGCAAAGGGGCATCCACCCAGTCCACCCATCACGCTGTCGAGGCGGCGGCAGCCGGCATCGTAAGCAGCTAGGATTTTCGGCGCTGCCTCCGCTCGCGTGCTGTGCAGGTGTACGCCCACTTCGCAATCCGTGGAATCGGATACCGCGCCGCCTACGACGCACCGAATCAGTTCCGGTTCCGCCGCTCCGACCGTGTCCGCGAGCGAGACTGATTTGATCCCGAGGCCCGCGATAAATCGAGCCGCCTCCGACACTAGGTCTCCGCTCCAGGGATCATCGTATGGATTTCCGAAAGCCATCGAAATATAGGCGACAACATCCAGACCGGCCTTTCCCGCACTCCCGCTAATGCGCTCCAGAACGGCTCGATTTTCCTCCAGCGATTGATTCTGATTTCGGCGCAAAAATGTCTGCGAAATAGAAAACGGAAATCCCAGCGTGCCCACCGCTCCCGTGGCGATCGCGCGCTCCGCGCCTTTCTCGTTCACGACGATGCCGATGATTTCCACGCCCTCGATTGCGCCGAGCTGCGCCAGCACTTCTTCGCTGTCCGCCATTTGCGGAATCGCTTTCGGCGAAACAAAACTTACTGCGTCGATATGACGAACACCGGCGTCCACCAGAGCGCGCAGATATTCCACTTTGCGTTCCGTAGGGATTTGGCGTGGGAGGCCTTGCCAGGCGTCGCGCGGACATTCGATGAGCTTGATGGATTCCATTGGCGCGGAGGTCTCGGATGCTAACATGTCCGCTCGTCGGGCGAAACCGGCGCGCAGTCTGTCATCCTGAGCCGGCGAAGCGCGGTCGAAGGATCTCTCATCCGCACTGCCATCCTTCTAGAAAGTGGGCGCCCGCCACGCATGTAAGATCCCTCGCCCGTCCACGCGGTTCGGGATGACAAGTCACGCCGACTGCACAATCCTCTCCCATGCCCGTGCTCTTGATCGAAAAACAAGCGCCGCGCGTCACCGTCCTCACGCTCAACCGGCCCGAGCGGCGCAATGCCCTCACGATCGAGTTGATGTCCGAGTTGATCGACGCGGTCGAGGCGACGAACGCGGAGGAGCAACAGCGCATTCTCATTCTAAAAGGAGCCGGCAAAGCATTCTGCACCGGGATGGATCTCAACGAAGTGGCCCAGCCGGCGAAGGCGCATGCTTCCGCGGAATTGGTCGCAAAGATGCTCATCACGCTGAGCGAAACGCGGCTCATCACGATCGCCGCAGTACACGGCGCCGCGGTCGCGGGCGGCACAGGATTGATGTCGACCTGCGATTTCGTTCTCGCGGCGGAGGGAACAAAGATTGGCTATCCGGAAGTCCGCCGCGGTTTGGTCCCGGGATTGATCATGACTTTTCTCCGCCGCCAATTGCGCGAGCGTGATCTGCGCGAACTCCTTTTTGGTGGCGAGCTTTTTGAGGCGGAACGCGCGCTCGAGATAGGGCTCGTTAACCGGGTGGTCCCGCGCGAGGAGCTGGAAAACGAAACGCAAAAGATGGTCGACACCATTTTGCAAGGAGCACCCCGGGCGCTCACGAATACGAAACGGCTCCTCGAAAAACTCTGGCCGACCACAGTGCGCGAGGACGTGGAGAAGGCGCTCGCTTTTCACATGGAAGCGCGCGAATCCTCGGAAGCGACAGAAGGGGTTGCCGCCTTTCTTGAAAAACGCCCGCCAAATTGGGCCACAGAATAGCCGACATGCCCAAACCCTGCACCGTCGCCGAGCCGGCTGAATTACTCAGCTACCTCTTCGCGCAGTGGCCCGAGCAGAAGAAAAAGCAGATTCGCACTTGGTTGAAGTATCAGGCAGTGACGGTGAACGGCCGGCCGACCAGCCAATTCAATCATCCGCTGAAAGCGGGCGACGTGGTCGCGATTCGCTCCGATCGATTTGCCATTCCGAAGACGAAGCTCGCTTCGGGAATGCAGGTCTATCACGAAGACGCGACTTTGATCGTGATCGACAAGCCGGAAAATCTCCTCAGTGTCGCCAGCGTCGCCGAGGACGAGAAGACCGCGTATTTCCAACTGACCGATTATGTGCGGCAAGGGAAGGATCACTCGCGCGATCGCATCTGGATCGTGCATCGGCTTGATAAGGAAACGTCGGGATTGATGGTCTTCGCAAAAACACCGGAAGCGAAAGCCGCGTTGCAAGGCGGCTGGGAATCGGTGACGAAACGCTACGAAGCAGTCGTGGAAGGTCGGATTCAGAAAGACAGCGGAGTCCTCGATTCGCATCTCGATGAATCGAGTCCGTATCGGGTCCGCAGCGCTCCGGCGAGCGAGCAGACGCGCCATGCCATCACTCGTTATCAAGTGCTCACGCGCGCGGCCAAGCGGACCTTGGTGGCCTTGGAATTGGAGACAGGCCGACGACACCAAATCCGCGTGCATCTAGCCGATCTAGGCCATCCCATCATCGGAGACGAAAAATACAGCGCGAAGACAAACCCCGCGCATCGACTCGCGCTGCACGCCACCGGCTTGATCTTCCCGCATCCGAAAACGGGCGAGGAAATGAAGTTCGAATCGCCGTTGCCCAAGGACCTGGCGAAGCTCGTGCGATGATTCCGTTCCGCACTTTGGGCGAAGTGAAAACGCCCGATGGATCGCGGCTCACCGTGCACGAGCACGATGGCGAATATTTTCTCAAGCTCAATGGTCGCCAGCTTATGAGCACCACTTCGACCAGCTCCGAATTGCTGCTCGCGGAGAAGGCCTGTCGATATGTCGGCGAAATCCCGGCACCGCGAGTTTTGATCGGCGGGCTGGGGCTTGGCTTTAGTTTGAAGCGCACGCTGGAGATGGTCGGAACCAACGGCATCGTGCATGTGGCCGAACTGCTTCCGGAAGTGGTGGCTTGGAATCGCGAGTTGCTGGGACCGAAGCACGCCGGTTGGGTAAACGATCCGCGCACGGAAATTTTCGTGGCGGACGTCTTTGCCATCATCCGCCGCAGCGGCAAGGCGCCCTACGACGCCATCCTCCTCGATGTCGATAATGGCCCCACGTCATTCGTACAGACCAAAAACTCCCGCCTC
>JBDUAH010000219.1:0-4488 GCA_040004745.1 Chthoniobacterales bacterium
GTGTGCAACTCGATCCGGTGGAGGCGCAAGCCGGTTCGCTGAGCGATTTCTTTTTCATGAAATACCGGCTCGAGCACTACGATGTGCCGCCGGAATTTGCGGACATGCGGACGTCGGCGGTCCGTGTTTTCGACGATGACTCTGGCTTTCGCGTGGCGCAGATCGCGGTCGCGGACAAACGCCTCCAGTTTTTTCTTTTTCCCGCGGAGCGCAGCCCGAAGAATGCGCGGCCGCTGGAATTCTCGGGCTGGCGTTACGTGGAGCAGGACGGCTGGACCGGTGCGGTGCGCGTGAGTGATGGCGTGTGTTTCATGGCGGCTGCCCGTGGCACGAAGAAAGACCTGGCGCCGTATTTGGCGAAGCATCCTGCGAGCGCCGCGCCAGCCGGCTCGCCGCGTTGACACAACGGCGTGGGCCGTCCAGTTTTGTGACCCTTCGCCAGGGTAGCTCAGTGGTAGAGCAGGGGACTCATAAGCCCTTGGTCGGGAGTTCAACTCTCCCCTCTGGCACCATCTTCTGCGCAGGACACGTTTCCCAAATGAGCGGACGCTATCTCGAAGACGTAAAAGTCGGTGAGCTCTTCCAGAGCGACGCCTACCAGGTCACTGAGGAGTCGATTATGGCATTCGCGCAGCAGTTCGATCCGCAGCCGTTCCATCTGGATCCGGTCGCGGCAGCCAAGAGCGTTTTTCAAGGATTGTCCGCCAGTGGATGGCACACGGCCGCGATCGCAATGCGCTTATTTGTGACGGGTCCGCTCCAGTTCGTCGGCGGCGCGGTGGGACTGGGCGTGGACGAGCTGCGCTGGCCAACGGCAGTTCGTCCGGGTGATACGATTCAACTCGAAACCGAGATCGTGGAGACGCGACTCTCGCGCTCGAAGTCCGGCTACGGAATCGTTCGCATCCGGAACGTCGCCAAAAATCAGGAAGGCGGCGTGGTGATGAGCTACACCGCGAACGCGATGGTGCTGAGTCGCCCGCCGCTTTAGCCCACCGCGAGTTCCTTGCAGCGACCGAGATCGAGCTTGCCCGAGGCGAGGATCGGGATTGCATCCACGCGACGGACCGTGCGCGGAACCCAGAGATTCGGGACGTCGGCATCGCGCAACGCGGCTCGCAGTTCTGGCAGATCGATGTCGACGCTGCTCAGGAGAACGATCGCTTCGCCTTTCGCCTCATCGGGAACGCCCATGATGGCGATGACGCGTTCCGAATGCGCATCGAGTTTTAGCGCGGCGAGAATCTTCTGCTCGATCATTTCGTGCGGCACCATTTCGCCGGCGATCTTCGAGAAACGCGAGAGCCGCCCTTCGATGAAAAGGAAACCATCCTCGTCGAAACGGCCCAGATCGCCGGTCTTGAACCAGCCGTCGCGCAGCACTTCCGTCGAGCGCACTGGATCGTTTAGATAGCCGGCGAAAATATTCGGCCCGCGGAGCCAGAGCATGCCGGTCTGGTGGAGCGACAATTTTTCGTCGGTCTCCGGATCGCGAATTTCCGCCGCGATGCCCGGCGCCATTTTTCCGGTGGAGCCGAGGCAATGCGAAGGCTGCACCGTATCACCCGGGGCGCGCGGCTGGGGATTAGGGAGATTGACGCTGACGACGGGTGACGTCTCGGTTAACCCATAGCCTTCGTACACCGGAAGGCCGAAACGCTCTTCGAAAGCGCGCGCGAGTTCGGTCGGCAATTTTTCGGCGCCGGTGATGAGCAAGCGCAGGCTACGCAGTTGCTCGGGCTCCACTTTGCGCAAGTAGGCGCGAAGAAAAGTCGGCGTGGCGAACATGACCGTGGCGGAATAGCGCTGGACGAGCGCGGCGATTTTGCCGGCTTCGAGCGGGCTGGGATAACTGAGAGTGCGCACGCTCTCAATCAGCGGATACCAAAGCGTGACCGTGCTCCCGAAGCTGTGAAAGAAAGGAAGCGAAGCCAGGATGAGGGCGTCCTTGCCCGCATCGAGCATGACCGCGAACTGCGAGACATTACCCAGAATATTGCGATGGCTGAGGGAGACTCCCTTCGGCGCGCCGGAACTTCCGCTGGTGAAGAGGAGCACGGCTTCCGCTTCACCGCCCAGCTTTGGCACATGCAGCAAACGTGCGAGCAACGCCGTCGGCAGGAGCAGGCTAATCAGCCACCAGCAAAGGATGGCCGGCTTCATCGTGGGCAGGAGTTGGTCGAGATGCAGGACGTTCTCCGTCCAAGGAAACGCCTCCAATTTCTGCGCCATGGCGCGCGCGGTGATGATGGTCTGCAGGCTGGCCTGCGCTTTTGCCGATTCGATCGAGTCACGCGAACTGGTGAAGTTCAGGTTCACAGGAATCTTGCCCGCGAGGGTGACCGCGACATTGGCGACCACGCCGCCTTTTCCCGGAGGCAGCACGATGCCGATGCGCTGCTCGGGGTACCGTCTACGCAGTTGGCGCGCCAGCGCAATCGCGACGCCCAGGAGCTTGCCGCGCACCAGCGTGCTGTGATCAAGGCCATCAATGATCGCGGTGCGAAACGGCCCACGCTTTAAGCCGCGTAAACAGGCGTAAGCGAGATGCCCGTTCAAGACGGGCCGCCGGCTGTAGCAGGCTTCGCCCAGCTTGAGCAATTCTTCGCGCACGGTCGCGATGTCGGCGGCATCCGCGGCGATCGGGTGCCCAAGGGCCACGGAGACATGAAACGGAATACTCCGCGGCCATTTCGTGAAAAAGCGGCCGCCTTGAAAGGAAAAAATGGAGCCCCAGAGCTGATCCAGCCACACCGGAACGATCGGAGCATCGGCCTGGCGCGCGATGATTTCGTAACCTCTCCGCAGCCGGAGCAAACTGCCGGAGCGCGAAAGTTGGCCCTCTGGAAAAAGGCAGACGATTTCACCGGCCCGCAATTTTTCGGCAGCGCCACGCATGGCGTCTTTGGCGCGCCGCGAGGTAATGGGAATGCAACCAGCCAGCCGCAGGAAAGGATTGAGAAAGCGGTGGTGGTAATAGGTCGCATCGATGATGAAACGGATGGGCCGCGGGCATGCGAGTTGGAGCACGATCGCATCCACCCAGGTGATGTGATTCGGCAACAGAAGGAAGCCACCTCTGGGAAGATGCTCCTTACCCGTAGCCGTGACACGATAGATCATCCGCGCGAGGCCCAGCCCGACTAGATAGAGCAATTTTTCCGCAACGGAGGCGTGCTTCATCATTTGTGATTTACAATCAGCGCGTCGCCCACTGCAATCGTCAATTCCATGAGCGACCGCCAAGTAACTCCTCTTCCCGGCGCCCGTTCGGCGCTGGCGCTCTTGCTCGGGATCAACCTTTTTAACTTCATCGACCGCTACATTCTGGCGGCCGTGGAACCGGAGCTGCGCAAGACCTTTTTCGCTCTCGATGATCCCAACGCCAAGACAAAGACGGGTGTCCTCGCGACTGCGTTTCTGCTCAGTTACATGTTTAGTGCGCCGATTTTCGGCCGAATGGCGGATCGCTTTTCGCGCTGGTGGATCATTGGTGGCGGCGTCGCGATTTGGAGCCTGGCCAGTGGGGCTACGGGGTTAGCAGGATCGTTCGCGATTCTGCTCGTCACGCGAATTTTTGTCGGAATCGGCGAAGGCGCTTACGGGCCGGCCGCCCCCACGATTTTAGCCGACCTCTATCCGATCCAACTGCGCGGCCGCGTGATGTCGATTTTCTTTCTCGCGATTCCGGTGGGCGGGGCGCTCGGATACGCTTTCGCTGGCGTAGTGGCATCACATTGGAATTGGCGATGGGCTTTTTATCTGGTGGTGCCGCCGGGGTTAATTTTGGCGGCGCTTTGCTCCTTTATGCGCGAACCGCGTCGAGGCGAAAGTAGCGGACGCGTGGCGCCACCGATCCGGAGCCGCCTGGACGATTACAAGGCGCTTTTCAAGACGCGCTCGTATGTCTTGAACACGCTGGCGACAGCGGCGATGACGTTTGCCATTGGCGGGCTCGCCTTCTGGACTCCGAGTTATATTTACGAATATCGGAAAGTCGGCAGCTTGGCGCAGATTAATATGATTTTCGGTGCACTAACGGTGGTGGCCGGTCTGCTTGGGACATTGTCCGGTGGCTGGGCGGGCGATAAGTTGCGAGCGCGTTTTCCCGGCTCGTATTTTCTCGTCTCCGGCGCGGGGATGCTGATCGGATTTCCCTTTACCGTCCTGATGCTTTATCTCCCGTTTCCTCTGGCTTGGGGCGCACTGTTTCTTGCGCTCTTCTTCCTTTTCTTTAATACCGGCCCGTCCAATACCGCGCTTGCAAACGTGACGCACCCCTCGCTGCGCGCGACTGCGTTTGCGCTCAATATATTCGTCATCCACGCGCTCGGTGACGCGATCTCGCCGCCGCTCCTGGGAGCGATCGCTGACCGAACGAATATGAATGTGGCGTTTCTCTCCGTCTCGTTCGTGATGCTCCTGGCAGGCGTGATCTGGCTGGCGGCAATGAAGTTCCTCCCGGCCGATACCGCAGCTATTGAGGGT
>JBDUAH010000220.1:0-4488 GCA_040004745.1 Chthoniobacterales bacterium
TTGTCGTTCCACCATTCCACCGCCGTCTGTCGCAAAAGCTGGCCGGCGACGACGAGCTTGTTCTCGCTCGCTGATTTCCGTTCGTTGTTTGCTTTCATCCGCTCTCTTCTCGCAAGCTGACCAGACCGCCACGGCACCCCCCATGCGCGGATTCCGCTCACCGCCGTTTATTCGTTAGGCAGACTGCAATTTCGTCAGAATAAAAGCGGTGAGAAATCCCGTGACTGTGATCAAGCCAGCGAATTCCCCCGCGGTTTCGAACGCCTCCGGGATCATGGTGTCCGCGAGCATGGAGAGAATGGCACCCGCCGCCACTGCGGTAGTCCCGGCGATCACGTCCTCCGAGAAATTGCGGAAGACCGCGAAACCGAGGAGCGAGGCCAGGCCCGAAAGCAGAGCAATCCCGACCCAAACACCGAAAACATAGCGTGCAGAACGCCCAGATTTCTTCATTCCCGCCGCACTCGAAAGGCCTTCCGGAATATTCGAGAGGAAAATCGCGATCACCGCGGTGAAACTGACGGCCCCTCCCGCCAGCATGCTCAAACCGATCACGATCGATTCCGGAATCCCGTCCAGAAGCGCGCCGACTGCGATCGCCGCTCCGCTTCCGGATTGATCGTCTTCGTTAGGCTGCTGGCTGCCGGAGCGTTTACGATGCTTCGCTCCGTATTTGTTCAGACCCCAATTCGCCGCCGTATAAATCGCGGCCCCTCCGAGAAATCCGATCGCCGTGGAGTCAAAGCCGCCGCGCTTATAGGCCTCGTCCATCAAATCGAAGGACAGCGCCGAGATCAGCACCCCGCTTCCGAAGGCCATCACCGCCGCAATCAGGCGCGGCGGAATGGAAAGGAAAAATCCAAAGACCGCGCCCATGATCAGTGCGCTGCCTGCCAAAAATCCCCATCCGCCCGCTTGAATCCACAGCGGCAGATTCATCGCCAGTGCCTCCAGGTTTGGCGGCTCACATTTCCTCTTTCCTCCCGCTGCGCCGCGCAGACGGCTTCCAGATGCATGGACAGCGCGCAATGCGCCGAGAGTCGGGTGTGCGCTGCCTGACGGAGCGCATCGGTCGGCACGCGGAAGACAGACACGCGGAAATCGTCAATGGGCATGTGCGCTGTGCTCGTCGTGCCCGTGCGCATGTTGCCCCCCGTCTCCTTGTTTCCGGAAATGAAGATAAATCAGAATCCCGCCGACGATGATGAGAGCCACGATGTTCAGCCAGGTGGTGTAATTCCACTCAAACGAGGCGTGCGACATCGCCGGCTCCGGCCGTTTGCCTTCCGGAATCAAGCCAAAGCCCGCGAAAACCAGATCCACCACTATGCCGGCGCTAACCATCGAAACGAAAAGCACCCCGGTGATGTAAGCCGCGGCCTTCGTGCCGCAATACTTCCGATAAGCGGCAATGAGCGGCACCTACTCGTTCGCGGGCATCGCCTTGCTCGTCCTTCTCGCGCTGACCATCGGCGCCGCCTATCTCCAGCTCGGTCCCCTGAACACGCCTGTCGCGATGATAATTTCCGCCGTCAAGGCTGCGCTCATTTTGCTCTTCTTCATGCACGTCCGCTACAGTCGTTCAAAGCTCTGGCTCTTCGTCGGCGCCGGCTTTTTCTGGCTCACGATCATGTTCGCGCTGGCCTTGAGCGATTACCTCACGCGCGGCTGGTGATTCTGGTCCGTCTGGTGTGATCGTTGCGCGGAGGCGACGCGACAGGTAAGACTGCTGAGCCCGATGAAGATGTTTTTGAGTGCGCAATGGGAGCGGTTGCAAACCAGCTATTGGTTTGTGCCCAGTCTGCTCGCGGTCTGCGCGACAGCGCTTTCGTTTTTCACGGTCCACCTGGACACGATCATGAAGGCGAAGTGGATCAAGGCAACCGGCTGGATCTGGGCCGGAGGGCCGGAGGGCGCGCGGAACGTTCTGGCGACGATTGCCGGTTCCACCATCACCGGGGCAGGCGTTGTTTTTTCCATCACGATCGTCTCGTTAACACTCGCGTCCTCGCAGTTCGGGCCGCGACTCTTGCGCAATTTCATGGCCGATCGCGCGACGCAGTTCGTGCTCGGAGTTTTCGTCGCGACCTTTCTCTATTGCCTTCTCGTTTTGCGCACCATCCGGGGGACGGATGCGGCGACTTTCGTGCCGTATATTTCGGTCACGTGCGGTCTGCTCTTCGCGGTCGGGAGCGTGGGTTTTCTCATCTTTTTTATTCACCACGTTTCGAGTTCGATCCTGGCGGAAAATTTGATCGCGCGCGTGGCGGAGGATTTGCAGGACGGCATCGAACGGCTCTTCCCCGAGAAGGTCGGCGAGGAGGCGGAGGCGGCGGAAACGCCGCCAGAAGTCAGCACTCATTCGTGGCGCGAAGAAGACGCGCACGAGATTCACGCGGAGCGGAGTGGCTTCATCCAGGCGATGGGGAGCGATCGCGTTTTGGAAATAGCGCGGGAGAATGATCTGCTCGTTCGGCTGTATCGGCGCCCGGGCGATTTTGTCGCGGAAGGATCGCTCCTGGTGGAGGTTTGGCCCAAGGCAAAAGCCAGCGTGAAGCTGAGCGGGGAGCTGCGCGCGACGTTTCTCCTCGGCCGGCATCGGACGCCGACGCAGGATTTGGAATATTCGATCGATCAACTGGTGGAGGTGGCCGTGCGCGCGCTGTCGCCGGGCATCAACGATCCGTTTACGGCGATGACCTGCATCGAGTGGTTAGGCGTGGCACTGCTGCAGGTCTCCGGGCGGAAAATTCCGTCGGCGCAACGTTTTGATGACGACGGCAAACTACGTGTGATCGCTGATGTGACGGATTTCGCTGGCATCGCCGCGGCCTGTCTCAATCAAATTCGGCAGTACGGCAGTGCGAGCGTGGCCGTAACGATTCGTTTGCTCGACATGCTGGAACGCGTGGCGAGCGAGATACGAAGTGCGGAGCAACGCGCTGTTCTGGCGGAGCATGCACGCAAGATTCGCGACGACGGGGTGAGCCATGCCACTAACGAGCAAGATCAGCGGGAGATCGAAGAACTGTTTGCCTCGGCGGAAAAAGCATGGACCTCGGAGCCCGAACGGCGCGGCGGAACCCGAGGTCTCCCGGCCTGATGGTGCGCGGTAGAGGTTTCGAACCTCTGACCCCCTCCGTGTCAGGGAGGTGCTCTACCACTGAGCTAACCGCGCCCGAAAGCAGGCGGGATTATGCGATGCAGTGTGGGCCTTGGCAAGCGGGTGGAGCGTGACGGGCACGCGGCGGCATTGTAGGGTCGGGCGCGAGAACGGAAAGCGGTCTCGAAGTGATCCCATATGAAGACAGACCATACCGACCGAGAAGCGGCTGCTGCGGAAACCTTGATCACGCGAAGCGCGGAGCCCGTGAATCTGGAAATGCCGTTTTCGACCCTGGAAGATTTCGTCACGCCTAACGAGCAGTTCTACGTTCGCTGCCATTTTCCGATCCCGGAGATCGCGGCGGAGACGTGGCGCTTGCAGGTGGAAGGGGCGGTCGATGCGGCATTACGTCTCACCCACGCAGAACTGCGCGCGATGCCGCAGCACACCATCATGGCCACGATGGAGTGCGCGGGGAATGGCCGGACTTTCCTCCAGCCGAAAGTGAAGGGTGTGGCCTGGGATCTCGGCGCGGTCGGAAACGGGAACTGGAGCGGCGTGCTCCTGCGCGATGTTTTGGATGCGGCCGGGGTGCGCGACGACGCGATCGAGATCATCTTGGAAGGAGCTGATCGCGGCGAAATCAAGGAGCCGCCGCGGCCAGCCGGTGAGATCAATTACGCGCGTAGTTTGCCGATGAATAAGGCCTGCGAGGACGTGCTGTTGGCGCTGGATCTTAATGGCGAACCGCTGACGCCGAGCCACGGATTTCCGCTGCGCGCCGTGGTGCCCGGATGGTACGGAATGGCTTCGGTGAAATGGCTGGAGCGGATCATGGTGAGCACGACGCCGTTTCACGGCTACTACCAATCGATTGATTACGTGTACTGGACGCGACGCGACGGTCTGCCCACGCTGGTGCCGTTGAGCAAGATGCCGGTTAAAGCGCAGGTCGCGCGGCCGGTGATGGATGAAAAAGTGCCGGCCGCGACGACCTACCGGGTGCATGGAGCAGCTTGGGGCGGGGAAGGCGGAATCGCCAAAGTCGAGTTGAGCACCGATGGGGGTGGGACGTGGTCGGTTGCGGAAATTACCGACAGCGCCGAGAAAAATGCCTGGCGTTTCTGGGAATTTCACTGGGACACGCCGGCCGAGCCCGAGCGTTGCACGCTCGTCGTGCGAGCCACCGATGCGCATGGCCGGACCCAGCCACGCGAACGCGTGGCCGATTACGGCAGCTACATGGTGAACCACCTCCTGCCGATCGAGGTCGAGATCGTCTAGATTGACCCACACGGCGATGTAGCCACGTCGCTGCGCGACTTGTGGGAGCACGCGCCCGCTCGCTCGAAAAAAATCGGTGTCGCTCTCACACGTCCCGC
>JBDUAH010000221.1:0-4488 GCA_040004745.1 Chthoniobacterales bacterium
CATTGCACCGGTCGTTGCGCCGAAACCGCGGCGGCGGCTTCCGCGAAGCGCTCGGGCAGCCAGCGCTTTGTCGGGCCATATTCTGCGCCGGGGCAGAGGCCGATTTTAATTGGCGATGACAGAGTGATGGCGCGTGGAGTTGCAGGCTCCGGCAGAACCGCGAGATCGGCGCCGACGGCCTCGGCTAGGTGCAGGTAATGGTGCACCTGATGCCTGATCGGACCGCGCCACTTTGGCTCCGGCACGATCTGGTTTAACAACCATGCCCGCGAGTGGCCGCGATAGCCGACACGCCGCGGGATTCCTGCGAGCCAAACTTCAAGCGCGCTGCGGAGCGAGTTTGGAAAAAGAATGGCGACGTCGAAGGCGGGCTGCTTCCGCAACAGTTTGGCGGTGGAGAAAAGCGAACGAGAGGGAAGCGGCAGAATCTCATCCACTTCCGGCACGAGTTTCCAGACCGGCGCGATCTTGGCCGGCGCGGCGATGGTGATGTGCGCATCGGGGCGGCCACGCTTGATCGCGCGGACACCGGCGGCGCTGATGACGCTGTCGCCTAACCAGTTCGTGCTGCGGATGAGAATGCGAAACGGTTTCAAAATGGAATCCGCGGGAAGATAGACGCCGCGTTTGTATTTCGGGAGGAGGAAGTTTGGGCGCGGTGTTTTCCAGCGATTGTGGACCCAGAACCAATCCTCCGGCGCTTGGCGAATTTGGTCGGCGATCCCTTGGTTCGCGCTGGCCGTCAGCTCGGGCACAGATTGTTCCTGCGTTTCGATTTTCCCGGTGAAGACCATGCGCCAGCGACCGCGTCCCTCGGTGTAAACAGCCGCATGCATGAGGCTGGCGTGAGCCCGCCGAGCGAGCAACGCAGGAAGTGGCGTCGTCGAGGCAAGGCGACCGAAAAACGGTGTCCAGAGTCCGTGGTCGCCGGCATGCTGGTCGGCCAGGATGCCGATGACGCCGCCGTCGCGGAGGAGCGCGATGGGCCCGGAAAAACCATCGCGCCGATCGAACAGACGCACGCCGGCGCGGGCGCGCTGGATTCGCACATGCGCATCGATATAGCGATTGCTGAGCGATTGGAAAATGGTGCCCAACGGAGCGTAGTCGACCACGCGCGGGAAAAAATGCGCGAAGAGTTCCCAGTTGCCGAGGTGGCTCAGGATTACGACGACGCCGCGGCCCGCTCGCACCTCGCGGTGCACGAGATCCGCGTTTTCGAGCGAGACGTGCGCAGCGATTTTGTCCAAGGGCATGGAGCCGAGCTTCGCGCTGCAGAGGAGGTTGGCGCCGAGTTGTTGAAAATGGCGACGCGTCAGGCGGCGAAGTTCGTGCTCGGATTTTTCGCCACTGAAAGCGATGTGCAGGTTATGGAGGGCAAGCGTTCGATATTTTCGCGAGAGAATCCACGCCAGCAGACCGCCGAGTTGACCGCAGGAAAAAAGCAGCGGCAGAGGAAGTAGCCTAACGAGACCAGTGCCGGCGCGATACAAAAGGTAAATGCAGAAATCGAGCATGCAGGAAGGGCGGAATGCAGCCGGCCGCCGGGCGGGGCAGCGTAATTTTGCCTGCATGGCGGTTCAATCAATATAATGTCAGCCACAGGGCAGATACCTATGAGCAAAAACGACGATGAACTTTGGGCTGGGCTTTCTTCGGGGGCGCGGAAGGCCTTGGTGACGCGCGATTACTCGCACTCCGAAGTGGCAGACCGACTGGCGAAGGACGGGATTGAAGCGGGACAGCTTCTGGCCGCGGATGGGACATCAGCGGATTTACGCGAGGTCTGGATTCCCGGTGTGGAAGTGTTTTCGCGCACGGTGCATCCTCAGCGGCACCGCGGAGCTTTCGGCGAGTTCGCCCGACGCGATGAAGGGGTGCTTGGGCAGATCGGTTTTTGGCCAGTGCAATGGGCGACGGCGCGGATGTTCGCCCAGACGGCGAAAGGCTTTCACATTCATCCGCCGAGTATTCCGCAGGACGAAAAGCCGGCGGAATGGTTCCAGAAAATCTTCCGCGACGAGCAGCCCGATTATTCGTTACGGCGCTACGCGGAGGAGCAATGGGATGTGATGTTTTTCGTGCAAGGCGTGGCCGAAATGATTTTGCGCGAGGCGCGCGAAGGCATGCCGGCGCGGACAATGCGGTTGATCATCCACGGCGATAATCACCGCGGCAGCAATAACGTCGGCGTCGTGATTCCGCCGGGTGTGGCGCACGCTGTTCGCGTGGAAGGTTCGGAAGACCTGATCATGGTTTACGGAACGAGCACGTCTTTCCGGCCGGAGTTCGAAGGACGAATCGCGAGCGATGTGGAAACGGCGGAGTTGCCTGAATCCTGGGGCAAGTTTCTAGCGTAGTTTCTTCCATGGAGAGAGAGTTCATAGCCTCGGAACCGGAGCTGATGGACCGGCCGGATGCGTCACCCGCGGAACTCGATGCCGCTTTGCAAAGTCTGCGCGGGTTGAACCGTTACTTCGGCGGCTACCGGATTGTGACGCGTTTCATGAAACGGTGGATTCGTCGCGGCGAGCGCGTGCGTGTGCGTGTGCTGGATCTGGCGACTGGCTCTGCTGACATTCCGCGGCTGGTGGCGGACCACGCGCGGGGCTTAGGCGCTGTGGTCGAGATCGTGGCCGTGGATTTTCAGCCGGCTACGATTGAGGCCGCGCGACGGTTCAGCGCGGACTATCCCGAGATCTCCTGTGAATGCGCAGACGTGCTGACGTTCGAAGCAGCGGAGCCGTTCGACATCGTGATTTGCTCGCTCGCTCTGCATCACTTCAGCCAGCAGGACGCGGTGCGATTATTGCGGCGCGCGCGCGCGCTGTCGCGTCGCCATGTTCTCATCTCGGATTTGCGGCGGGGTTGGTTGCTGACGGTGGGCGTGGATTTGCTGACGGCGCTCATTTTTCGAGACCGGATGACGTTCAACGACGGTCGAATGTCGGCGCGGCGGGCGTTTTCTTCTAAGGAATTGTGCGGGTTGGCGAAAAAGGCGGGCTGGCAAAACTTCGGCGCGGAGCGTTTTCGCTTCGGACGCCAAGCGATCTGGCTGGAGCGGGCGCGGCGCGATGGTTGAAACCGCTTGGCACGTCCATTCGCGTTCATAATGTCGTGGGCAGCGCGTCTCGGGAGCGCGCAGAAAATCCTCAGGGGTGCAGATTTTTTCTACTGTCGCAGAGCTGGACGCGAGTCGCCAAGTCGGCGGACCTCGCCGCGTGCTCGTGCCGACGATGGGGGCGTTGCATCGCGGGCATCTGGAGTTGATCCGGATGGCGCGGCAAGCCGCACGCGCGGAGGGCGAGGTGGCGGTGAGCATTTTTGTGAATCCGTTGCAGTTCGAGCCTGGCGCGGATTTCGAGCGGTATCCGCGACCGGAAAATGCGGATGAGGAGGTTTGCCGCGCAGCCGGTGTGGACCTACTTTTTCGGCCGGCGCCTAACGAGATGTATTTCGCGGATCGCTCGGTGACGGTGGAGGAGTCTGCGCTTTCCCGGGCGCTTTGTGGGAAGTCGCGGCCGGGACATTTCGAAGGTGTGTGTACGGTGGTGACGAAGTTGTTCCATCTCCTCGCGCCGGATGCGGCGGTGTTTGGGGAGAAGGATTTTCAGCAGTTGGCGATCATTCGTCGGATGGTGCGGGACTTGGATTTTCCGATCGAGATCATCGGCGCGTCGACGGTGCGGGAGTCGGATGGCCTGGCGCTTAGTTCGCGGAACCAATATTTGAGCGCGGTGGAACGGGCGCAGGCGCCGGTTTTACGGGTTGCTTTACTAACGGCGGCGGAAGCGTTTCGCGGCGGAGAGAAATCGGCGGGACGATTGGTGGAACAAATTAGCCGACAAATCGGTGCGGCGGCCGGTGCGCGGATTGATTACGTGGACGCGGTTGATGCGGAGACTTTGGAGGCCCAAGAGATCGCGAACGCGAACACGCTTCTGGCGGTGGCAGTTTACTTTGGCAAGACGCGCTTGATCGATAACCTGCGACTCGGATGAAAGAATACGATTTTGTTGTCATCGGGAGTGGGATTGCGGGCCTGAGTTTTGCGCTGAAGGCGGCTGAGCATGGCTCGGTGGCGGTGATTACGAAGCGGAAGGGCGCGGATTCGAATACGGCTTGGGCGCAGGGTGGCGTGGCTTGCGTGACGAGCAGCGAGGATTCTTTCGAACTGCATGTGCGCGATACGCTGGAGGCGGGCGCGGGACTTTGTGATGAGGATGCGGTGCGGACGATCGTGACCGAAGGGCCGGCGCGGATTCGGGAGCTGCAGGAGATTGGGCTGCATTTTGATGAACGTGAGGTTTCGGGGCATCGCGAACCCGACTTGGGACGTGAAGGCGGTCACTCGAAGCGACGTGTTTTGCACGTGGCTGATGTCACGGGACAGGAGATCGAGCGGACTTTGCTGAAGGAACTCGGTCGCGCCTCGAATGTGGATCTGCTCGAAAATCACATGGCGGTGGATCTGATTACGGCGGGCAA
>JBDUAH010000222.1:0-4470 GCA_040004745.1 Chthoniobacterales bacterium
TGCAACTGGCCGGCGTCGGCTTCGACGCGCAGGCGATCAAAGAAACCAGCCGCGCCCTAAAACGCAGTTTCGGTCCGCTTAGTTACATCGTCTCCGCTGCGCAAATTGCCGCGCGTCAGCCGCCACGCTTGCGGATCGAATCGGAGCACGCGGTCACGGAAGAAGGGTCGTTCGTCCTGGTCGGAAATGGCCGGCTCTACGGCGGGCCGTTTCCCTTCTTTAAAAAAGCGGTGATCGATGACGGCCTGTTCGACGTGCTGATTTTCAAACGACTAAATTATCTCGAAATCATCCGCTACATGCAGGACGTGCTCTTCAGTTCGCAGATCACGTCGCCCGAGGTCGAATACTTCCAGACCACCGCGCTGCGAGTTACCAGCGAAGGCTTGGTGCCCGTGGAAATCGATGGCGAACTGATTGGTAATTGCCCGGTGCAATTTAGCATTCGCGCGGGCGGATTGCGCGTCTTTGCGCCCACCGCGGCACCGGCAACAGGGAACGCGCGCACGAAGTCAGCGCGCTAGCATCTCGAAGATTCGCCCTTCAATTACGGTGCCCAATTCGGAATCCCCGCGCGCGAAGCGCTTCTTCCAGCACCTGCCGGACGGAGCTTTGCATCGGCTCACCGTGGCCGACCACGATTTGGGTGAAGTCCCATCGCAAAAGCTCTTCCATCGAACGCTCAAACGCTCCTCGGTCGCGAATCATGAGTTTAAAGAAAGCGCTGATTCCACGCAGCCGCGGCAATCGCATGAAGTGCCGCGCGAAGAATCTCGGCCAGCCGCCCGTCTCCGCCGAAAAGTGGAACAACAAATCCGCCACTACCAGCGTTCGCGATCGGCGATGATAGAATACGTGCTCCTTAGGCATGCGAAGTCCTGCAATCGGCAGAACCTCGATCTCGCCCGACCATTCCGACGGCGGAGGCACGAGAGAGCCTGTGGCAACGCCACTCGCCTTGGAAAAGCCACCGGGCGCCAGATACGGCAGTCGCGGAAAGATGCCGCGCGCCGACTTGGCGAAGGTGTCGTGCATCACGGTCGCGTCCACTAACCACGCCGGCTCTCCGAACTGCCGGATCGCCTCAACGTCGTCCTCGGAGAAATCTGCCGTTGAGTGAATCACCAACCGTCCATCACGCAGTCGCAGCAGCGTGACATTGCGTCCGAAATCGATCCCAAAGCCGCGTAACGGAAATGAGAGCACCGCGACATCTTCCGCAATCTGGCGCCAGCGCATAAGATTTACGCTCCTTCGAAGGTGGCCTCCTGTCACGCCTTTGCTCGTTCCCCGCGCCGCCACGATTCCGCGTGGTTAATACTCGCCCGAGCAGCTGCAAACCCGACCCCGGTTGGTTTTCAGAATGACAAAAAAACCGCGATGCGATACGATCGTCCCCATGCGCCTCTCCGGCCGAAAACCTTCGTCATTCACGCGCTCGTGGACGCAGCGGCAACGGTTCGTTTTGCTCGCTCTTATCTGGCTCAATGTGGCCGCGTTTCTCGGGCAACTCTTTCTCGACGCCTATCAGCCGGGCTTCGTGCGCGAATTCCTCGGCTTGAGCCGGGATGGGATCGAGAACGCTTATTCGTGGCAATTCTTCACCGCGATTTTTCTCCATAGCGGGCCATGGCATCTGCTGGGGAACACGGTGGCGCTTTATCTCTTGGGACGGGATGTGGAGTGCATCCTCGGCCAGGGGCAGTTTCTATTTCTTTATCTCGGCGGGGCGGTGGCGGGGGAATTAGGACACGTCTTCTTAATGCCTCCATCCACGGTGCTCTTCGCTGCTTCGGGAGGCACGGCAGCCGTTCTGATGGCTTACGCCACGGTGCTGCCCGATCTAGAGTTATCGACGATCCGGCTTTTCGGGCGCCGCTGGGAATTGAAGGCGAAGTTTCTCGGAGGCGTGGTGCTGGCTCTTGGGTTGGTGCTGTTTGTTTTTAATCGGACCGGAATCGTGACCCACAGCGCTTTACTCGGCGGCTGTGCTGCGGGCTGGATTTACGCGCACGCGTTGGGATTCGGCCGGGCATCCTTTGTGCAGCGCACCATTCATCAGCGCAAGGCGAACGCGGAGCGGTTCCAGCAAATGGACGCGGAGACGTTCATCGCTGAGGAAGTGGACCCGTTGCTGGAGAAGATCTCGCGGGAGGGTTTGCAAAGCCTGAATCGCGCGGAACGCCGCACGCTCGCTTTCGCACGCGAGAAGTTGGAACAGATCGGTTGACGCCGTTTCCGCGCTATCGCCGAGGAGCCGGCTCCATTACCGGTTTCGCGCTTGGACGACTGGCGTTAGCTATTCCGGATGGATGACGAGCGGCGCTGGATTCGGGAGAAAGCCGCCAGCGCGCTTTACCCTGGTCAGGTCGAACGAACTCTGTCGACCTTAGCGGACAACTGGCCAGAAGGTGAGGAGGATCCGATCCGCACGGTGGTCGAGCAATTTCCTCTCGGCGAGGCGACGTTGCTCCACCTCATCTCCGTTTCCAGCATTGGCGCGGCGCGGCTGGCTCGCGATCCTCACATCCTGTTGTGGCTTCGTCATCCCGAGGTCTCAGGAGATCGGCGTGGACCGAACCGGATGCGAGCCGATCTGCGGCGCGCGACGCAAACGATCCCGGCGAGCGCGGAGAATTTTCGCGGACTCCGACTTTGGAAAGGCCGCGAAATGTTGCGCATCGCGCTGCGGGAAGTGGCGGACGTCGCCACACTGGAGGAGACGACCGCCGAATTGTCGCAACTAGCCGAAATCTGCGTGGCGGAAGTCCTCGCTCACTGGGATGCGGAACTGCGCGGCCGCCTCGGCGAGCCGGACGCCGAGTTCGCCGTGCTGGCGCTGGGCAAGCTCGGCGGCCATGAGTTAAATCACAGCTCGGATATCGACGTCATCTTTTTCTATAGCGCGGAGGGGAACGTCACCTCGTCTCTGAGTTATCACGAGTGGTTCAGCCGCCTGGCGACGAAGGTTTTCGAGACCTTCGCGAGCAAAGATCCCAATGGCGCGCTCTTCCGCATGGATTTGCGACTGCGGCCAGAAGGCTCGGCGGGGCCGATCGTGCGTTCGCTCGCCAGCCTCGAGCACTACTACACCGGCTTTGGCGAAACGTGGGAGCGTCTCGCGCTCATCAAAGCTCGGGGCATCGGCGGCGACGAAGAGTTGGCCTACGATTTCTTGCGCGAACATCAGCCCTTCATCTATCCGAAAACTCCGACCCCAGAATTGCTCGACGAGATCGCCGCGATCAAACGCCGGATCGAGCGCGATATCGTCGGACACGACGATCTGAAATGGAATGTAAAGCTCGGCATTGGCGGCATCCGCGAGATCGAGTTCGTGGTGCAGGCGCTGCAATTATTGCACGGC
The DNA here is from genome assembly GCA_040004745.1 of Chthoniobacterales bacterium. Classification (GTDB taxonomy): domain Bacteria; phylum Verrucomicrobiota; class Verrucomicrobiia; order Chthoniobacterales; family UBA10450; genus JACCTI01. Next base: position 3,368 of record JBDUAH010000222.1, read on the forward strand.
GCGCGACACGCGTTCCTCCAGGAAACGAGCACGTTAAAAGCGCTCCCGGCCTTGGCCGAACTGGAACTCCTGCCGCGACAGGAGGCGATTGATCTCGAACGTGCCTATCGCTTTCTCCGTCGCACCGAACACCGGCTGCAGATCGAGGGAGAACAGCAGACGCACACCGTGCCGGACGAGCCGGAAGCGCTTGGCCTGCTGTCCCGCAGCCTCGGCTTTGCGGACGCGCCGGCTTTCCTGAAGACGTTGCACGAGCACACCGAGCGGGTCCGCGCCGTCTTTGTGCGGGTCGTTTCGGAGCGTCCACAAGACAAGGAACCCGGCGGCGATCGTTACGGCATGTTTCGCGATCCGCTGAGCGCGCAGAAGGCGGTCGAGACTCTCGCGGAGGGTCGGCGTGGTTCTCACGTGGCCCCGCGCACCCGGCAGATCTTCCGCAAACTGCGCCCCATGATTCTGGACGAAATGGAACGCGCGATCGATGCAGACGCGACGCTGATCCAGCTCGTCCGCTTCGTCGAAGCTTACGGGATGCGCAGTCTGCTCTTCGAACTGCTGGTAGCGAATCCGCGTTTGCTGGAGCTGGTCATCAAGACATTCGACGCCAGCCGACACGCCACCGACCTGCTCATCCGTCGGCCGCAATTGCTCGAAGACGTAACCGCGCACGGAGTGCTCGATCGTAGCGTGAGCGTAGAGCGACATCTCGCCGCGTTGCGGGCCAGCGCTGCCAACGCCACGCACTTGGACCCGGTGCGCAGCTATCGACAGTTGCAATCCCTACGCATCCTGGTGCGCGATGCCTTGGGGATCATCGATTTATCGACCCTGCATCGCGAGCATTCCGCCCTCGCGGAAGCCTGCATGATTTTCGTCCACCAACTCCTCGCGCGGGGCTCAGATCTGACAATCATCGGGCTCGGAAAATTCGGCGGGCGCGACTTGAGTTACGGCGCGGATCTGGACGTCCTGTTCGTGGGCGAGAGTACCCGAGCTGCGCAGGAAATTCTGGTCGAGATGGGACGCGCCACTGCGGAGGGTTCCATCGCCACGCTCGATGCACGCCTGCGACCCGATGGAGAAAAAGGCGTCCTCACCAGTCC
>JBDUAH010000026.1:0-14979 GCA_040004745.1 Chthoniobacterales bacterium
GCGCTCTTTAACGGAATAGGCGCGAGAACGAAGGAGCGCACCCCGCGGACAATCTTCCGGACCACACTGCGTTCTTATGGCCATTTAAATCTATTGCCATCGCGGGCGTTCTCCCGTTAAACAGGCTGCGCATGAACGGCAATGGTGAAAAGAAAATGGTTTGGGGCAGCCGAGTGGGCGTCATCCTCGCAGTCTCGGGCTCCGCAGTAGGCTTGGGCAATTTCCTTCGCTTCCCGGGTCAGGCGGCGGCGCATGGCGGAGGAGCGTTCATGATACCGTATATCTGTGCTCTGCTTTTTCTCGCGCTGCCGATCGGCTGGGCGGAGTGGGCCATGGCGCGGCATGGCGGCCGGAAGGGTTTTCACAGCGGGCCCGGCATCATCGGCGTTGCCGGGCGTGGCCGCATCGTTCGTTACCTCGGCGTGCTCTCCGTTCTGATCCCGATCGTCGTCTATATGTACTATGTGTATATCGAGGCCTGGTGCCTTCGGTATGCGTGGGAATATTTAATAGGCGGCATTCAACTGACCGGCTCGATCGAGCATCAGGTCGTCGCCTCAAAGGAATTCTTCGGCCAGGCCACGGGAACCAATACCGATGGCGTTCTGAACCTGAGCGCAGCCTTTTGGCTGCTCGTAGTCGCACTAAATATCGTGCTGGTCTATCGCGGGCTAAAGGGAGGCATCGAAAAGTTTTGCCAGTTCGCACTGCCAGCCATGGCCTTTCTCGCCATCATCGTCCTGATTCGCGTCCTCACCCTCGGGACCCCCAATCCGGCGTTCCCGGACCAGAACGTCCTCAGTGGCTTGGGCTCACTTTGGAATCCGGACTTCTCCAAACTAACCGACTTCGAGACCTGGCTTGCGGCCGCCGGTCAGATCTTTTTTAGTCTCTCCGTCGGTTTCGGTGTGATTCTGAACTACGCGTCCTACTTGAAAAAGCAGGATGATATCGCTCTTTCCAGCTTTACGGCCAGCGCGACGAACGAGTTATTCGAAGTCGGCTTCGGCGGTTTGATCACGATCACGGCGGCCTTCATTTTCCTGGGAGCAAGCGGCGTCGGTGCCGGTTTCGGTCTGGGATTTCAAACGTTGCCGGTAGTCTTCCAACAGATGGGCGCGGCTGGCCGCTGGATCGGCTTTGCCTGGTTCTTCCTGCTCTTCCTGGCTGCGATCACCAGTTCCATCTCGATGCTACAACCGGGTAAAGCCTTCGTAGAGGAAACGCTCGGCATTTCCTCCGGCAAGGCCATCGCCTTCATTTCCGTTCTCTGCGGTCTGGGTTCGCTCTGGGTGATCTGGTTCAGTAAGAACACCGTCGCACTCGACACGATGGATTTCTGGGTCGGCACTTTCTGCATCTTCCTTCTCGCCACCGTCCAGATCATTTCGTTTGGCTGGATATGGGGGATTGATAAAGGCGCGGCGGAACTCGATCAAGGTGCTCTCATGAAGATTCCGCGGTTCTTCTTTTTCATCATGAAGTATGTCGCGCCGGCGTATCTGCTCGTGGTCCTGGGCGGCTTCGCCTATTACAATCTCTCCGACAAAGTGACCGAACTCAGAGGCAATCCCATCGCGCTCTACACCGTTGCGATTATCGGAGTCGTGTTGGCGATCCTGCTCGCTTTGGTCGCGATCGGCGAACGCCGTTGGCGCGCTGCCGGGATGGATCTGGATGGAGATCTGCCATGAAAGGACTCTTTAACCAATGAACACTCTGAACACTGGCGGTTGGATTTTCATGCTCGTATCCCTCGCCCTGGTGTGGGGCACCACGATTTGGGCCTATACCCGTCTGCTGAGCGCGCCTCCGCAGGATCCGAATCGGGACGACGACGAATAGCCGGCACTCTTTCGCGCACGTCCTTTACTATGCGCGTACCGTCGCTAACCGCTCGCTCTCTTCCGGAATGAAGCGTTTTCGCCAGAGAACGAGCGTGCTATCATCGCGCGTGTTAAATCGGAATCCGTTTTCGCAGCGTGCCATTTTTTGGCCCGCTTTCCTTGTTCTCGCGCTGGCGGTTCCCGCGCTGGCTGAGACTCGCCGCGCGGTCCCGGTGCGCCGGGCTGCGCCAGTCACGCGCGAGCCGCGGGGTCTGCAATTCGAGGCACTCCCGCTGGAGCGCTCCCGCCAGAATCATCTCCTCCTACGCGCCACCATTAATGGCAAGCCCGCCCTGCTCGGCGTGGATAGCGGCGCGCCCGTCAGCGCCATCTCGATCTCGCGTTTGCAGCACTTCGGCATGGTTCCCGCCCACGCGCATTCGGAAATCCCCACGCGCCTCCGGGTCAACGGCGCCTACAACAACGTCACGATCGCCCGCAGCCTTCGGTTAGGCGCGTTGAACCTGATCGACGAACCCATGGTGGCGCTCGATTTGGGCGGTTCTTCGAAAGCAGCCGAGGAGATGGAGGAACAGGCGATCGATGGAATCATCGGAGCCGACATCTTATTTCCGACGCAGGCGGTGCTCGATTGCCGCGCGCAGATTCTTATCCTCAAAGTGGACCCAAACGTGCGCGGCAGCGCGCCGGGTTTGGATTTCACCGGCTTCCAGCGGATGAAGATACATGTCAGCCCCGGTTTCAATCTCTACGTCGATGGCCAGCTGAATGGCCAACGCGCCAAGCTCATGATCGATACCGGAGCCTTCGCCACACTGCTTCATCAACCGTTTGTGCGTCGGATGAAAATTCCGCTGCAGAACAGCCCCTTCCGTTCCGCCGGCGTGAATCTGAAACAGCACGGCGTTCAGTTCGCCACCATCTCGCGCTTCTCCGTCGGCTCGCTGCATCTGCGCGATAAGAAAGTGGGCGTAATCGATCTTGAGGGATTAATCCGGACCGGCCTGCTCGATTCATCACCACCCGTGGCTGGACTGCTTGGCTCCGAGATTCTGCAGCTCCATAACGGTATCATCGATTTCGGAACGAAGACGCTTTACCTGAAAAGGTAGCTGGCGGTTTGAGCTTCCGCTGTTACTGATGCCGATGGGTCGGATCACTCAGGCATTTGTGCTGGGCGCGGGCTTGGGAACGCGCTTGCGTCCGCTGACGGAGCAGGTGCCGAAACCGCTTGTGCCGATTTTTCACAAGCCGCTGATCACGTTCGCGCTCGATCATCTGCGCAGCGTGGGCGTTGAATCGTTCGTGATCAATACGCACCGGCTGGCGGAGCAGTTCGAGGAGAAGTTCGCGGGAGGCTTGTACGAGGGAGCGCCAGTACGGTTGGTGAACGAGCCGCTTTTGCTCGAGACCGGTGGTGGAATCAAAAACGCAGAGTCTGTCCTGAGGTCTAACGAGCCGTTCATTACCTACAGCGGAGATATCTTAACCGACATCGATTTGCAGCCGTTGATCAATGAACATTTCGCGAAAAGCAATGATGTGACACTGGCCTTGCGCGAGGGCGGACTCGGGACCGACATGGCTGTTCGCGATGGACGCGTGCTCGATATCGGCGGCAAGTATGGCCAGCAGGGCACTTGCGATTTTGCGGGTGTGGCAATTTGGAATCCTTCCATCTTCGAGCGCCATCCCCCGGGCCAGAAGATTTCCTTCATCCCCATCCTCGTCGAATGGATCGCGCAGGGCGGGACGATCGGCGGCGTGATTTTGAACGAGCGGAAATGGTTCAACATCGGCTCAAGGAACGAGTATCTGGAAGTGCATCGCACCATCGACGAGGATGGCTGGCGCCCTTCCTATGTGACCGATCACTCGTGGCCGACGCGTGTAGCCGCCGACGCCGAAATTGCGCCCAGCGCCCGGCTCACGGGCTTTTGCGCGGTCGGTTCCGGCTGTCGCATTGGTGCAGGCGCGGCCTTGCACAACACGATCGTCTGGCCCGGAGCGGAAATCGCTTCCCAGAGTGATTTCCGGAATTGTATTGTCCGCGCGCGCCAAAAAGCCGAAGGCACTCTCTGTGACGCCGATGTTTAGTTCCGCCCAAACGACCGAGCAATTGCTGACGCAAACGCGTCGGCATTTCCCGCCATTCGATAAGACGGAAGTGGAGATCACGCCCATTGAAAAGGGCGGGTCGGGTCGTCGCTTTTATCGGGTTCGTTCCACGCCGGAGCAGTCGCTTATTTTGGTGAAGTACAATCTTGATCGCGAGGAGAATCGGCACTTTGTGCAGATCGCCGAGTTCCTCGCGGAGCATCACATTTGCGCGCCTCGCGTTTACTTCCACGACGCGGAAGAGGGGCTGATTTGGATGGAGGATCTGGGCGGAACCGATCTTTGGCATTATCGGGAAGAGAGCTGGCCAGTCCGCCGCGCGCTCTATGAATCCGCTCTCGAGGAAGTGACTGTGCTGCACTGTCTGCCGATCTCAGCCGCCGATGAGATTCGAAAAGATTTTCCGCAGGAATTCGATGCGCCGCTTTACCAGTGGGAGCAGCACTATTTTTTCGAGCATTGTCTCGGCCGCTATTTCCAGCTGGCGGAAACGGAGCGGACGCGTCTGGCCGCGTTGCCGGCGTTGCGGGAAATCGCGGAACGTCTGGCGGCGTTGCCACGCGTCCTGGTGCATCGCGATTTCCAATCGCAGAACATCATTATCCGCGACGGTGATGCGCATCTGATCGATTTCCAAGGAATGCGTCCCGGGCTTTCGAAATACGATATCGCGTCGCTGCTTTATGATCCATATGTCCATCTTACCGAGATGGAACGCGGGGAGCTTTTCGATCTCTACCGCGGCATGCGCGAACGTTCCGGCGTCCCTCTACGCTCGGATGACGATGAAGTGATCGCGCTGTGCGCCATGCAGCGATTGATGCAGGCGCTCGGCGCATACGGTTACCTGGGACTCGTGAAAGAGAGCAGCAATTTCCTCGAGCACATTCCTTCGGCGCTCTACTCGCTCACGTCGGTCGTGCGCGAAATTGATGGGCTGGAAGAGTTGCACGCGGTGCTCAGTGGATTGCGGCCACCGCAGAAATAGCAGGCGACAGGAGTGTCGCCTCTCCTTCACCGTTACGAACGCCATCCGATGTTCTCTGTCTCGTTTCCTGGTGACGTTGCACTACTCGGCAGTCTTCGCTCCGAGGCGCTCCAGCACGAGCGAGTGCGTTTCCGGTCGCGTGTCGATTGCGAATTGAATGCGGCGCCGGCCCGGCTGAGGCTCTCGATAGGCGACGAGATCGCCATCCGCATCGAAGGCGACAAAGCGCGTTTCGGTTTTGAGAAGGTCGGATCGCACGGCCGGCAGGATGGCGAAGACGTCGAAGACCAGGCCGCCTTTTTCCCCCACGATGGTTCTCCAAAACCAGCTCCAGACGCGCGTCTGCTGGTTGAGATATCGTCCCGCCGGTCCACCTCTTTTCAGAGCGCGAAAATCTGTCGGCGTCAGGGCAAGCTGCGGCGCAATCTCGACCGGGGTCAGCACAAGCGGACACGAAGAACGCAAAACCGCCGCGACCGCCGCCGGATCTTTGAAGACGTTTGCATCATGGACGGAGAAGCTCTTGTTAGGCCCAAAAGCAAAGGTCGCGTCAGGGGAACGGCCGCCTACGATAAGAACGCGTTCGATCCGTTCGGCGAGCGTAGGGTGTAACTTTAGAAAATCGGCGAGATTGGTTAGGGGCCCCAAAGCGATGTAGGTAAGGCGTTCTTCGCGCAGGGCGCGCGCGAGAGCTTCCGTAGCATCGGAATTCTTCGCAGCATCGCTGGGGGAGCGCGCGCCGGCGTGGATGTCGGCGGTCGTTAGGCCGGCGCACTTTCCAAAATGGCGAACGAGATCGCGCGCCACCTCGGTGGTGCGCCGTAGCGGCGCATTTCCGTAAGTGGTACTGATGCCGGCGATTCGAAGCTCCGGAGAATGAAACGCCAGGATGAGGGCGAACGCGTCGTCGACCTCGCGCCATGGAGCCCCGATCGCCGGATCCGTGTCGATCCACACCGCATTCCGCGCCGTGGCCGCACAAGTAAGGGTCAACGCGCCAAGAAAAACCGCGAGCCGTGTCATGTCACGATGCTGCGGGCGAAGCAGCCACCTCGGCTTCGGTAAGTGTTATTTCCCGATCCGACGCCAGTGCCTTTTCCAAATTGGCGATGTGGAGCCGCGCCAGAGAAGTGTATCCCTCTTCGTCGCCCTCCCACTTTGCCATCTCGCGCACCGACGCTTCATCATGTTCCCGCAGGAGCTGTGCCGCGCGGCAGGCTCGTGCTTCCGGAATGCCCAACGCCATCAAGGCATCGCCACCCAAGTCGAGAGCGCTGCCCAGTGTCACGCGATAAACATCGTTCACCCCTTTGCGCAAAATTTCGTAGGCGTGCTGTCGGCTCTCGGCCCGCGCCAGGATGCGCAAATGCGGGAAGTTTTCGTGAATGAGATCGATCAATTGCAGGACCTGCTTTTCGTCGTCGATCGCGATGATAAACATGCGTGCGCGTTCCGCGCCTGCGGTCCGGAGGAGGTCGAGCCGGGTGGCGTCGCCGTAAAATGATTTGATGCCGAAACGGCGCAGCGTTTCCACCTGTTCTGGGTCGGAGTCCAGGACCGTGGTGCCAAAGCCATTGGCCCGCAGAAGACGAGCAACGATGTGGCCGAAACGCCCCACGCCGGCAAGGATGACGGGGTTGTCGTGCTCGTCGATTTCATCCGGCTGGCGATCGGGAATGCGGCTCAGATAACGGGGCTGGACCAAGCGATCATTGAGCGTAAAGAGCAACGGCGCGGCCGCCATTGAGACGGCGACGGTGGCGATGAGCAGGTTCGCGGTTTCGGATGGGAGGACGCCGTTTTGTGTCGCGAAGGAACAAAGGACGAAGGCGAATTCGCCGCCTTGCGCGAGCGCGAAGGCGAGGAGGAAACGTTGGCTTGGCTCGAGTCGAAAGACGCGCGCGAGCGCCAGCAAGACCGCAAATTTTAGGGTTAATAATCCGAGGACGAGCTGTACAATCGTCCCAGGTTGACGCAGGATGAGCGCGAAGTCGATGCTCGCGCCCACGGAGATAAAAAAGAGGCCCAGCAGCAGCCCTTTGAACGGCTCGATATCCGTTTCGAGCTGGTGCCGGTATTCACTCTCCGCCAGAACGACGCCGGCGAGGAAAGTGCCTAGCGCGGGAGAAAGGCCGACCTTTTGCATCAAGAGCGCGATTCCGACCACAAGAAGCAGCGCCGTAGCGGTAAACATTTCGCGCAGATGGGTGGCCGCGATGTAGCGCAGCAATGGTCTCAGCAAAAAGCGCCCCGAGAGAATCACGCCCGCAACCGCGGCGAGAACCAGAAGTGCGCCCTGCCAGGCCGGAAGCGCGCTCAAACCCTCGCGATGACCATCCGCCACCGCCGCCGCGCGCGGCAAAGTCGCGAGCAGCGGAAGCAGAGCCAGAATCGGAATGACCGCGATGTCTTGGAAAAGAAGAACCGAGAATGACGCCTGCCCGCCCGCCGTGCGCATCTGACTCTTTTCGTTCAAGAGCTGGAGCACGATCGCCGTCGAAGACATCGCCAGGATCACGCCAGCCGCGAGTCCGATTTCCCAGCGAATCCCGAGCCCGACCGCCGCCGCCGTGATCAACGCCGCGGTGATCACCACTTGCGCGCCGCGGAGCCCGAGAATAGGCGCACGCATTTGCCAGAGCAACGCCGGCCGCAGCTCGAGCCCGACAACGAAAAGCATCATGACAACGCCGAACTCGGCGAAGTGCATCACGTCGGTTCCTTCCGTGCCGACCAGGCGGAAACAAAACGGCCCGATAATAACTCCCGCGAGCAGATAACCGAGCACGGAGCCGAGCCCGAGCCGCTTAGCTAATGGCACCGTGATGACGGCCGCCGCAAGATAGATGAAAGCGGAAACGAAGCTCATGCGACGATTCGGCTAAGGGGATTCTTTCCGAAGCGTCGACGATTTCGCAGCAGGCGCCGGTTTCTGCAAAGGCACGCCGCGTCGGCTGCGCCAATGCCGAACTTTGTTGCCGAGGGCACGTCGAAAATGGAACGGACGTAGATACTGTAGATACACCGGCCAGCGTGCCACGTTTTCTGGAACCCGCCGTTCCTTCTTCAGGGCCAGACACCATTCCACGACACGATGGAAGGCGGCTTCCTTGGAATACCAATCCTGCCACTGCGCTCGGGCCAGTTCTCCCATCGTGACGGCTTCGGCCTCTCGTTCCGAGAGTAATCGCGGAATTTGCGCGACATCCGTTTCCGCCACACGCAGACAGAATCTGTCCCAGCAAGGTCCCGCCGGTGTTTTCCAGTCATCGGAAATAATCACCGGCACGCGGCCCATTTCCATCGTCTCAAATAACCGGAGACTCGAAACGCTCAAGCCACGCGGACAAAGCACAAACTTGCTCGACCGGATGTGTTCTGCATAGCGGTGGTAGTAGTCTCGCCATTCGCTCGCTGGCATCTGCCGATGAAGCGCGCGCTCGTAACTCGCCGCCGTGTTCAGAAAAAAACTGCGCGGATGGGTGAGACGCGCCACCTCGCGCCGCACCGGCGCCGTCTTGGTCGAACCCATAAAGCTGAAAAGATATGGCAGATCGGGAGAAGGCGGCGTGTAGGTCAGGAACTCGTTCACCGTCTGGCCAAGGTAAAGGCCGGGGGCGACACGGCGCGAGGCCCAACGCCGACCGATGGCAGTGTAAAGCCCAGGCAGAAAAGGAATCACAAAAGGATTCGACGAGACGATGAAGCACTTCTCGCGGTGATGATTCGTTAGGGGATGACGCCGCACGCGTTCGAAATGCCAGCCCGCCCCGTAGCTTTCCACGAAGATGATCGCATCCGCGGACTCCGCGTTGTCGGTCAATTGATGCAGGTGGAACTTGTCCGCGAGCGCACTTTCCTGGAGCGCTTCGAGCGGGCGCCGGTGCTCCGGCGTTTCGTCCTCCGCAGCCCGAGCGGAGAGAAGAACAACGCGGGCCATGAGGAAGGAATGTGGGCAGAAGATGGGATGAAAGTCGAGCCCGCAGGGCGCTACCAGGGAGGGGACTCGAACCCCTAATCCTTGCGGAACCAGATCCTAAGTCTGGCGCGTCTGCCAATTTCGCCACCCTGGCTGGTGCGCGGCGCAATCTATCCCGGCCTCGCCGCGCCGTCACTTCTAGAAGTGGACAAAACATACCCGAACCCGCCGGACGGTCCGATACGGGAAGTGCGTTGTCGCTCTTGGCGGGACCTGGCCGGAGGGGGGCTCGCTTATTTTGAGGAGCTCGCGGAAACGCACCGCTAAGACGACGCGTGCTCAGACGCGCTAGCGTAAGATTGATGAGGTCAGCAGGTCTTCGATCTTGATCGGTAATTCGCGCACGCGCACCCCGGTGGCGTGGTATGTTGCATCCGTAATCGCGGCGGCGATGCCGGCCAGGCCGATTTCGCCGATGCCGCGGGCGCCGAGTTCATTCACGGCTTTGTCCGGGTAATCGAGAAAAGTGACGTCGATCGGCGGGACGTCGGCGTTCACCGCTACCATGTAATCCGCGAGGTTACTATTAATCGGCGCGCCGTTGCGCGGGTCGTATTCTGTCTCTTCGAGGAGGGCCATCCCGATGCCCATCACGACGGCGCCTTCGATCTGATTCCGGCCCGCGAGCGGATTGATGATGCGGCCAGCGTCGATCACGGTCACCACGCGACTGACGCGCAACTGCGCAATCGCCGGTTGCCATGTGACCTCGACGAAATGACAACCGTAGGAATTCATCGAGACCTTCGGGTTCTCTTCGCTGGAGGTCCCTCCCGCTTTGCCACTCCCGGCAACGTAATGAACATTCGCGCGGCTCAGCAAATCGCGAAACGGAACGCCTTTTGCGGGTCCGCCCTTTTTGGCAAAGACGCGGCCGTCGCTGAAGCTCAGTTGATCTGGCTTTTGCTTTTCGAACGGCGATCCCGGGGTGTTCACCGCGATCTTAAACAGCGCTTCGCACATCTTTTCCGCAGCCGAGTAGACCGCGGGAATGAGCGACCCCGTGACCATTGAACCGCCGGAAACCGGACCTTCCGGCAGCGATGTATCGCCGAGCGCGACCTCCACCTTGTCGAGCGGCACGCCAGTTTTTTCAGCCGCGAGCTGCGCGAGAATCGTGTAGGTGCCGGTGCCGATGTCCTGCGTGCCGCAAGCCACGCGGACGGTGCCGTCGTCGCGCAGGCGCAGATTCACTTCCGCCGGAAAACGTCCCGCTGTCCAGGCACAACCGGCCATGCCCCACCCGAGGACCAAGCCATCGCGTTTCATCGCCCCCACTGCGGGTTTGCGTTTCGCCCAGCCGAAGCGCTTCGCTCCGACGGCAAAGCATTTCAGTAAATGGCGCGAGGAAAACGGTTGGTCTAACGATTCGTCCTTTTTCGGTTCGTTCAGGATCCGGAGCTTTACCGGATCCAACTCGAGCGCCGCCGCCAATTCGTTCAAAGCCGATTCCGTGGCGTAGAAGCCAGGCACGGCCCCGGGACCGCGCATCGGCGTCGGCGAACCCGTGTGGCGTTTGGCGCGTCCGAATTCCACCCGCAGATTCGGCACGCTGTAATGGAACGCAGTCGCTTCGCCACAGTCCTCCTGGTAGTCGTCGAGGATCGATTTGCTGTAAACGTAATCGTGCTGGAGTGAGACGAGTTTGCCTGTCTTCGTCGCGCCGAGCCGGACGCGTTGCTGCGTGCGCGGGCGATGCCCCACGGTCTGAAACATCATCTTGCGGCTGATGACGAGCTTAACCGGCGCGCCCAACTCCCGCGCCGCGGCCACCGCGAGAATGCAATGCGTCCAAGGCCAGAGTTTGCTCCCAAAACCGGAGCCGACAAATTTCGTGATGATGCGGACGTTCTCCTTCGGCAGTCCGAACATCTGCGCGAGCACGCTCCGCATGTTGAAGATGCCCTGCGACTCTTCGTAAATGGTGACGCGGTCGCCGTCCCACATCGCGGTCGCGCCCTGCAGTTCAATCGGGTTGTGCGTCACCAGTGGAGTGACGTAGGTGTGGTCAATTTTCACCGCCGCTTTTGTGAACGCACTCTTCGCGTTTCCCCGTTCGCTTTCCAGACGCGCCATCGGACCGAAAGAAGTGTTTACCTTTGCTGGGTCATCGTCGGCCTGCAGATCGGTGGCGACGTTCGGCTTCTTTTGCCGGTAGGTGGCGCGCACTACGCCAGCGGCTGCTTTGGCGGTTTCGAAGGTGTCGGCTACGGCGAGCGCAATGTACTGCCCGTAGTAACGAATGACGTCGTCATCGAACGGTGGGCGGCGTTCATCGATGATTCCCTCCATCCCTTCGCCCTTCACCGCGCGGAAGATTTTGCCGATGTTCTGGCGGTGAAAAACCGCGCGCACTCCGGGCATTTTCTCCGCTGCCGCGGTGTCGAGCTTCGCGAGGCGACCGTTCGCGATCGTTGCCTCCACCGGCACGGCGTAGAGCGTTCCCGGAAAATGAAAATCGGAGGCATACTGCGCCAGCCCGCTCACTTTGAGCGGTCCATCCACGCGCGGGGTCTTGATCCCGAGCGGCGACTTCGATTTCTTCTTCGCGGGCATGTCGGCTACTCTTTAGGAGGTTGTGTCGCGAGCATGAGCGCGTGGATGAGGCAACGTTTGGCCAGCTCCACTTTAAAACCATTTTGGCTCTGCGGTTTTGCGTCGCGCAGCGCGCCTTCCGCCGCTTTTCGAAAAGTCTCCTCGGTCGCGAGCTGACCTTCCAAGGTCGCCTCCGCCTCCGTTGATCGCCACGGCTTCGTTCCGACTCCGCCGAGCGCGATGCGCGCATGCGTCACTTTCCCTTTCGCGACGGTGATGACGATTGCCGCCGAAGCGAGCGCGAATTCATACGAAGCGCGATCGCGTAATTTCAGATAGAGCGAACGGCTTCCTTTGGGCGGCGGCGGAAGGGTGACGTGCGTGATGAGATCGCCCGGCTTCAAAACCGTTTCGCGCTCCGGCGTGTTGCCGGGCAAAAGATGAAAGTCGCCGATGGGGACGCTCCGCTCGCCACTGGTGCCGCGGAGGTGGATCGTGGCCTCGAGCGCGGCCAACGCCACGTTCATGTCGGAAGGATTAGTCGCAATGCAATGCCGGCTCGTGCCGAGGATGGCTAACGAGCGGTTCGCGCCGTCGATCGCCGCGCAGCCGCTCCCGGGGTCGCGCTTATTGCACGCCATATCGGTGGCGCGGAAATACATGCAGCGCGTGCGTTGCAGAAGATTGCCCGCGGTCGTCGCCATGTTGCGCAGTTGCGCGGAAGCACCACTCAAGAGCGCTTCGGAAAGGACGGCGTAATCTCGCTTCACCGCCGAATGATGCGCCAGATCGGAGTTGCGCACGTTGGAACCGATCGTTAGACCGCCGTCTGCGCTCTCGTCGATTTGGTCAAACGGCAAACGGCTGATGTCGATCAGCGTCTCCGGCTGCTCTACGTTCAACTTCATCAAATCGAGCAGCGTCGTCCCGCCCGCGATGAAGCGAATCTCGGCCCCTTGCTGCGCAGTCGTTGCCTTGGCCGCAGCGGCAATGGCATAGGCGCTGTCGCTCGCTCGCGTGAGCTGAAACGCTTTCATTTCTTCTTCCCGCCATTTTTCGGACGCACGCTCTGGATCGCTTCGACGATGTTCGGATACGCGCCGCAGCGGCAGATGTTGCCGCTCATTAATTCTTTCACCGACGCGTCGTCCGCGCCGCAGGGCTCTTTTAACAGCGCGACCGCCGACATGATCTGCCCAGAGGTGCAGTAGCCGCATTGGTAGGCATCGCAGGCCACGAACGCCGTCTGCATCGGATGCAAATCCTCTGGCTGGCCGAGGCCTTCGATAGTCGTGATCTCGTCGCCTTCATGCCGCGCGGCGAGGCACAGACACGAGTTCACGCGTCGGCCGTTGATGTGCACGGTGCACGCGCCGCACTGGCCGTGATCGCAGCCTTTTTTGGAACCGGTCAGCTGCAACGTTTCGCGCAAACAATCGAGGAGCGAGGTGCGGGAATCGATCTGCACATCGAAATTCCGGCCGTTAACGCGCAACGTCACCGGCATCATCTCAACCCCATCTTTGCTCTCGCGAGAATCGGACATTGCAAAGCTCCCTGCGCGCGGACTCTAAAGGGCGATGTCGAAGGTGGCGCGAGAAATGTGCGAAGAGAAGAAACTTTTCCGCAAGCCGGCCGATCTGGCATCTCGCGCCCGGGCGATCGTGGCACTTCGTGTTTGCTCTGGCAAAACGCCGTGCATTGTCCGAGTGTGGGATCGAGGTTTTTAACTGTGAATCCTACTGATCCCGCCGGTAAACGAGATGAAGTTCCAGAAGGCGCTGCGGCGCAAACAGATCGCGCTGATCTGAGGCCAGAAAGCATCGATGACGCGGTCATTCGGCTGGCCGGAAATTCGCAGGATGGAATCCAGAGTGTAGGCGCGTTTCTCGCGCGGCTGGCGGGGCGAAGTGATCAGGATGTCATGACCTACATGACGATCCCGTCCACCATTTCGGGCGGGCCGTCGATTTTTCAGGTTCGCATGGGCACGGGCGAGATTCTCTCCGCGGGCGATGAAGCTGATTTCCTGGTCGCGTTTTACCAGCACAGTTATCAGGACCACATCAGCTTTTTGAAGCAGGGCGGCGTGCTTCTCTACGATAGCGACAACGTCGAACCGGATCTCGATGATAAGCGTTTCGTTTATGTCGGTGTGGCTATTACCGGCCTTACCGTGGAAGCGCTGGGCGGAACCGCGAAGGACAAAGGGAAGAACATTTTCGTCCTTGGCTTGATCGCGAAGATTTTCCATCTCGATGTCGACAAGCTGAAGAAGCTGATCGACGAGAAATTTGCCGGCAAAGACGAGAGCATCGTCAACACCGCGCTGATGGCTTTTCAAGCGGGTTACAATTACCCGGTTGGCACTGTCCTTTCGAAGCTTTACCGGTTCGAACACGTCGAACGGCCCGGCGATCGCGCGCAGATCACGATGGATGGCAACCAGGCGCTCGCCTACGGATTGCTCGCGGGCGGGGTGCGCTATGGCGCGGGTTATCCGATCACGCCTTGGTCGTCCGTGATGGAAATCCTGCGCAGTGAGCTGCCGAAATATGGCGGGCTCTTCGTGCAATCGGAGGATGAACTGGCCGCTGTGTCAACGGCGCTGGGCTTCTCGTTGGCCGGACATCTCGCCGTCACCGGCAGCGCCGGGCCCGGTATCTCGCTCAAGACAGAAGCGATCGGCTGGGCTTCCATGGCTGAGATGCCGCTAATTATCATCAACGTGCAACGCGGTGGCCCCAGCACTGGACTTCCGACAAATGTGGAGCAGAGCGATCTTTTCCAGGCGATCTATGGAGGACATGGCGACAGCCCGCGCGTGGTACTGGCGGCGCGGGACGTGGAGGATTGCTTCTACATCGCGATCGAAGCCGCGCGCATCGCGCGCAAGTACAGCACGCCAGTTTTCGTCTTGAGCGATAGCTCCATCGCCACCCGCATCGAGGCTTTCGACGAGCCGGATCTTCCCAAACTCATGGCCGATCCGAAGCTCGATCTCACTCCGCGTCAGACCTTCAAGCCATATCCGCTCGACGCCATTACCCAGCACGCCGTCCCCGGCACGCGCATCCTAGATGGCAAATATCCGCTCGTCACCGGCCTGGAGCACGACGAGATGGGACACCCGACCGGCAGCCCGAAATTGCACATGGCGATGACGGCCAAGCGCCGCACGAAATTACAAAAACTCGCCGACGAAATTCCGACACCGGAAGTTTACGGCGATGCCGAGGGCGACATGCTGCTAATCGGCTGGGGTTCCACTTATGGTCCGATCCACGACGCCGTGAAACTCGGCCGCAAAGATGGCGAAAAGATGGCCGCCATCCACTTGCGCCACATCCATCCGCTCCCGAACGGACTCGATAAAATCTTCGCCAAATTCCAACGCATCGTCGTCGTCGAGATGAACGACGAAGGCGTTTACGGCTACGGTCAGCTCGCCACGCTGCTCCGCGCCCGTTATTGCGATCCGAAAATCCAGAGCCTGACCAAGACCGACGGTC
>JBDUAH010000223.1:0-4412 GCA_040004745.1 Chthoniobacterales bacterium
CCAACACTGCTCAAGCCCAAGAAAAAGCTCCGCGCCAGTACTGCGCGCCGCTCCATCAATGTTCCCGACGAGATGGATTACGAAGAGATGTCGGAACCGAACATGAAACTCTCGCGTGCCCTGCTCATCGTGCTTGTGCTGCATGTGGTCGCCGTAGCGGGGATCATCGCTTTCAATACGATCAAGAGCCGCCAAGGCTCGTTCCCATCGAAAGCGCCGTCTGCAGTTTCCGCCTCGGCCGACTCGGTGGTGACAACTTCCACGGTCGAAAACATGTCCGCAGATCAGACTGCACAAGTCGAACAGGCTAAGCCCGCGCTGCCAGTGACGAAGAGTGATCGCGATTCGGAGCCAGCGAAAGCGCTGCCGGTCTCCTCCATCCAATCCGATGCGAAAACCTACGTCGTGGTCAAAGGCGATAACCCGGTCAGCATCGCACGAAAACACAAGGTCTCGGAGAGCGAGTTGCTGAAGGTCAACAACATTGATGACCCGCGGAAACTGCAGATCGGCCAAAAGCTCATCATTCCCGCGCCGACCAAGAAGTCGAAGAAATAGCTTTTCCCTAACGAATGCATCGTAAGAGCGCCTATATCCTGTTTCTGGCCGTGCTGGGCGTTCTCGTCATCGGCATCGTCATGCTGTACAGCACGAGCGCTTTTGCGAAGGACGGGCATGGCGACGATTACGCATTCCTGAAACGTCAGGCTGCGTGGCTGGTGGTCGGATGCATCGTCTGCGGATTCGCGGCCATGACCGATTACCACTTTTGGGCGCGCACTTGGTGGATCTGGTTTGGCATCGCGTGTGTCACGCTCGCGCTGTGTTTCATCCCCCCGATTGGCGTCCGCCTGAACGGCTCGCGCCGCTGGCTCATGCTCGCCGGGTTTAAGTTTCAACCCTCTGAAATGGCGAAGATCGCGGCCGTTTTCTTCCTCGCGTTTTGGTATGCGCGAAATGAGAAGACGAGCGGGAAAATCGTCCAAGGATTCCTGATTCCAATCGCTGTCATCGGCGTTCTGCTGGCGTTGATCGTGTTTGAAGTCGATCTCGGAACGACCGCGCTCATCGGCGGCACGACCTTTGTGATTATGTTCATCGCGGGCACGAATATGGCCATCCTCGGCGCGCTCTCAACGCTGGGCGTGAGCGCGATTGTCTTCGTCGCCACCATGATGCCGGAGCGGATGGATCGGCTGGCCGCGTTCTGGAATCCGGACAAATACAAGGAAGACGCCGGCCTGCAGCAGTGGCAGGCCTTGATCGCATGGGGCAGCGGGGGCATCGATGGCCTCGGTCTCGGGCAAGGCCGGCAAAAAATGCTCTACCTGCCTTACGCGCACACCGATTTCATCTTCCCGATGATCGGTGAAGAGCTCGGCCTCCGCATCAGTTTGCTCGTCGTTTTCTTGTTCGTCGTCATCATCGTCTGCGGAATGATGATCGCGCTGCATGCGAAGGATCGGCTCGGCCTGCTCCTTGGTGCGGGGATTGTTTCGCTCCTCGGTTTGCAAGCGGCGGTGAATATCGGCGTTACGACCTCGCTTTTGCCTAACAAAGGGTTGCCCTTGCCATTCATCAGCTATGGCGGCTCGAATCTGGTCGTCTGTTTGTTCGGCGTGGGATTGTTGATCAGCATCTATCGCCGCGGCGTCCTCGAACCCGTCATGAACCGTAAACGCGCCACCCTGCAGGTGCGCATGACTCCCCGAATCTGATGAACGCTGTCATCGCATGTGGAGGAACGGGCGGACACCTCTTCCCTGGCCTGGCGGTCGCGGAAGTTCTGCGCGCGCGCGGCCATGAGGTGATGCTGTTTATTTCCGAAAAGGAGATCGATGCGCTTGGGGTTTCGAATCGCTCTGAGTTTCGTTTCGAGAAGCTGCCGACCATCGGACTGCCGTCGCCCTTCTCGCCCGCGATCGTTCGGTTCACCCAGCGCTTCTACGAGAGTGTGGCGCAGTGCCGAGGAATTTATCGGAAGTTCAATCCGCACGCTGTGCTCGGCATGGGCGGCTTTACTTCCACCGCGCCGATCATGGCCGGCCGGGTGCGGCGCATCCCGACGTTGATCCACGAATCGAACGCCTATCCAGGCAAAGCCAATCGCCTGACCGCGCGACTGGTGCGCGCGGTTCTGCTCGGTTTCAAAGAGTGCGCGCAATTTTTTCCACGAGCGCGAACGGAAATAACCGGCACGCCGATTCGCGCCAGTTTGCAACGGATCGAGCGCGGCGCGGCGCGCCGGAAACTAGGGCTGCGCGAGGATCTGCGCACGTTGCTCGTGATGGGCGGCAGCCAGGGCGCCTCGGGGATAAACCAATCAATTATCAAGTCGCTGCCCGCGCTGCAGGGCCAGCGGTTCCAGGTGATCCATCTCTCTGGCGCGCGCGATGAACGTCTCGCAGCCGACAATTATCAGCGCGAAAATATTCCTGCCTACGTGGCCGCGTTTCATCACGCAATGGAAGAGGTTTACAGCGCGGCCGATATCGCCATCTCACGCTCGGGCGCTGCGAGCCTGGCGGAATTAGCGACATTTTCCTTACCGTCAGTTTTGATTCCGTTTCCCTACGCGGCGGAAGATCACCAGACGCGGAATGCGGAAATCTTCGTGCGCGCCGACGCCGCGATTCTTCTCCGCGAGGCGGAGCTTTCCGGCGATCAACTGGCGCAGAATATTCGCGACCTAATGAGTGATCCGCAGCGCCTGCATCGCATGTCGGAAAATTGCGGGAGGCTGGCTCCGAAAAACGCAGCCGAATTTGTCGCGCAAACGATGGAGAGGTACACCTCATGACGCTCGCGCTGGCTGCCGATCTTCCGCGCGCTCTCACGCGAGAGCGACACCGGATTCATCTCATCGGTGTCGCGGGCAGCGGGATGAGCGGAATCGCTGCGCTCTTGCTTGAACTCGGGCACGAAGTGAGCGGTTCCGATCGCGTCGGCTCGCAAGAGACCGCGCGGTTGGAGCGTCTTGGCCTGCGCTTCCACGTGCAGCATCGGGCCGAGGACGCGAGCGATGCAGAGTTAATCGTCTATTCGTCTGCGATCAAAGAGGACAATCCCATTCTCGCGGCGGCGCGACAGAACGGACAGCCGACGGCGCGACGCGCGGAAGCGCTGGCGGCGATCATGCAAGGGAAACGCGGGATCGTGATCGCGGGGATGCATGGCAAGACCACCACGTCTGCGATGGCGGCGCATGTTTTTCGCGAAGGCGGGTTGAATCCGTCGCATTACGTCGGTGCGGAAATTCCGATTCTCGGCACGAACGCGCATTGGAATCCGCGCGGCGAATATTTCGTTGCGGAAGGTGATGAGAGCGACGGCACCTTGCGCTTCTTCCGGCCGGAACACGCGGTCATCCTCAATCTCGAAGAGGAACATCTCGATTTCTACGCGGACATGGCGGCGATCGAAGCGGTCTTCGCGCAATTCCTCGATCAAACGAGCGGCTCCGTTTTTTACAGCGCGGATGATGTAAACGCGACGCGCTTTTGCGCGGATCGGGCGCGGTCGATTTCCTTCGGTTTTTCTGAGAACGCGGATTATCGCGGAGCGGATTTGGAATTGAAGAATTTCGCCAGCGTGTTCTGCGTTTTTCGGAAAGGTGAGCAGTTAGGCGAAGCGGTTTTGAACGTGCCGGGACGGCACAATGTGAGCAACGCGTTGGGGGTGATCGCGCTCGCGACGGAGCTGGGATTGCCGTTCGACAAGATCGCCGCTTCACTCGCACATTTTCAGCACGCGCGGCGTCGGTTCGAGATCAAGTATGCGAGCGAGCGCTTTCTCCTAGTGGATGATTACGCGCATCATCCCACGGAGATTCGCGCCACCCTGGCGACCGCGAAATCAGTCGGACGCAATCGCGTGCTGACGATGTTTCAACCGCATCGCTATTCGCGCACGCAAGCGTTGCGGAAGGAATTTGGCGGCGCTTTTGGCGATGCGGAGCGTGTTTTCATTTCCGATATTTATCCAGCAAGCGAATTGCCGATCCCCGGCGTGACTGGCCAAATGCTGGTGGACGAAGTGACCGCGCAGGGACACGGAGGCGCTTCTTATCAACCGCGTTTGAATCGCCTGCATCGCGAAGTCGGGAATATGATCGCGCCGGGCGATCTCGTGCTCAGCTTGGGCGCGGGGAATATTCACGAGCAGCTCTCGCTTCTCGCGGCCGACCTCGTGATCGCGGAGAAGATTAAAGAGATAATCGGAACGGAAGGCGACGTGCGCCTCTATGAACCGCTGGCGAAACACACCACCTTGCGTGTGGGTGGCCCAGCGCAATTTTGGGTGGAGCCCCGGAGCGAGGGCGCATTTTCGGAGTTAATTCGGATGTGCCGGCAGGAAAATTTGGCGCTTTTTGTCATCGGTCGCGGCTCAAACTTACTCGTGCGGGACGGCGG
>JBDUAH010000224.1:0-4385 GCA_040004745.1 Chthoniobacterales bacterium
AGTGACAGCCTCCGAAGCTGTAGGTTGCGCGTTCGAGCCGCGCCGGGCGCACTTTCTCGCGCGGGATGGGATTCCCTACGCGACCGCTTCGATTCGGCCGAGCAGATCTTTCTTGCTCGTCATGCCGGTGACTTGATCGACGACCTTCCCGTCCTTGAAGAAGAGGAGCGTGGGGATGGCGCGAACGTTGAAACGCGCGGAGAGGCTCTGGTTGTGATCGATGTTGATCTTGCCCACTTTGATCGTGCCGGCTTTCTCTTTCGCGATCTCATCCAGAACGGGCGCGATCATTTTGCAGGGGCCGCACCATTCCGCCCAAAAATCGACCAGCACGGGCTGCTGGCTCTGAGTGACTTCTTTGTCGAAATTGGCTTCGTCGATCGTAACAGTGGAAGAATTGTCCATAAGATTAGGAACCAAAGTAGTTCCAAATCTGGATAAGCAAAGTGACGGCCGAAATTCCGAAGATCGTCCAGCAGATCGGCAGCGGGACGTGATCGAGCATCGCTAGAGCGCCGGGCGTCGCTGCGGTCCTTTCCTCGTGCGTTGCGACTACGACAGGCACGATCGGAGTCTGCGCAGCCGGGACGGTGAGGAGAGGCTGCGTTTTCGCCATCTTTATCGTAGCGGCCATGGGATTGGCTGGCTCCGGCAGGATCGTAATGCGCGCCGTTTCCTTCCGGGGCGCGGTCTGCGTTTCCGAGCCAGGATAGTTCACAGGAGCATCCGCAACGGTGCTGGGCGGCGTGATGCGAGGGGGTGAAAGCCGCGGAGGCGGAGGCAGCACGCGGGGGCGGGGCGGCATCGCTGGTGGCAACGGGGTGGCGGCGGCAGGCGGCGGGGCAGGGGTAGGCGCGGGAGCCGGCATTACGGGTGCCGGGGGTGGCGCAGCCGGAAAGGACGGTGGCGGCGGAGTTTGCGAGAGCGGCGGAGGGAGGGGAGCCGACGCGGGTGCGACGGAAGATTTGATGGGGGGAGGCGGCGGCAGTTTGCGGGACGGCGGGGGCGGTGGCGGAAGCACGCGTTTGGGCGGCTCCGTAGAGCGTCCAGACCCTCCGCTTCCCGCTCCGCCCCCCGGCGGTACGCGGGGCGGGAGCGTGATGCGAACGGTCTCTTTTTTGGGTCCGTTCAAATCACTCATGTGCAACAAAAACAGGATGCAGGCTGAGGGAAACGCCTTCGCTTGTCACTCGCTATCTTTCCGACGGTCGATCTATTTGATATCGCCATCTCCGCTGGTCGCTAAAAGCCCGGGCTCTGCCCCACCGCGATCTTCTGCAAAGTGGATTCCAGGTTCGGGTCCGCCTTCACCATGGCGTCGTGCAGGGCCTTCCGAAATGTTTCGATGGCTTGATCGCGCTTAGCCAGCGCCGCCCTCACTTCTGGATCTTCTGCCGCTTTCCTCTGCGCGGCGCGGAGTTTGAGCTGCTCGTCCAGTGTCAGCTTGTTGACCTGGGCAGTGCTTCCGCTCGCTGGCTGATCCACTGCGGGCGCTTGTGGGTCCGCCCCGCCTCCGGTGATGTCCTGCGCGCGGGTGATCTGGCTGGTGGCGAAGAGCGTTATGATCAAAGAAAGGAGAAACTTCATGTGGAAAGAATATCACACCGGCAATTTGTGGAAAGCGTCCAGATGGAGCGCGAGCCGTCGGTACAACTCAGCTCACGCCAGCAGATCGTAGCCGCGGCTGCCGATAATCTTTCGCCGGATGAATTCGCCCACTGGCGCCGGTTCCGCGAGCACGACGGTGCCGTCCACTTCCGGAGCGTCGGCTTCGGAACGGGCGAGAAGTGGCTGGTCCACGAGTAACTTGAGTTCGCGACCTATTTGAGATTCGGCGATTTCCCGCGCGATTTTCTGCTGCAACGTCATCGCCCGGCGATGGCGTGCGTTTTTTGTGCGGGTCGGTATTTGATCTTCCATCTTTGCCGCCCGTGAACCGTCCTCCTGCGAGTATTTGAAAACGCCAAGACGCTCGAAACGCACGCGCCCGATGAAATCGAGCAGGGTTTCGAATTCCTCCTCTGTCTCGCCCGGGAAGCCAACGATAAAGGTCGTGCGCAAAGCGACACCATGGATGCCGGCGCGCAGAGCGACGATGAGGTCTTCGATATGCTGCTTCGACGTTTCGCGTCGCATGCGGCCAAGCATGTCTTCGTGAATGTGCTGAAGCGGCATGTCGATGTAACGCGCGACCTTATCGCAAGCCGCGATCGTCTGGATGAGTTCGTCGCTCCAATGCGCGGGATGCGTGTAGAGGAGGCGCACCCAAAAATCGCCGGGCACTTCCTGAATCTCACGCAGCAGCGAAGAAAGCGTGAGCCCGCGCGCGGAATCGACCGGCTGTCGCGGCCCAGCTTTTTCCTCCCACAAATCCATCCCGTAATAGGTGGTGTCCTGGCTGATGAGATTGATTTCCTTCACGCCTTCCGCCACGAGTGCGCGCACTTCGGCAAGAACGGAAGCAGGCGGCCGGCTGCGATGCCGGCCGCGCATCTGTGGGATGACGCAAAAGCTGCAGGGATGGTTGCAGCCCTCGGCGATTTTCAAATACGCGCTGTGGGTCGGCGTGAGACGGAAGCGCGGGGTGTCGTAATTCGGAATGTATGTCGGCCGCCGCGTCACGAGGTCGAGCGTGTTGGCCTCCAGAACGGGAGTGGAAGGCGAGGCCAGTACACGTTGGGCGATGGCGCCCAGCTGACTCACCTGATCGAGTCCGATGAAGGCGTCCACTTCCGGCAGTTGCGCGCGCAATTCTTTGGCGAAGCGTTGCGACATGCATCCGCTGACGATGAGCTTCTGGCCTGCGCGTCGCCCGAGGCCGCGGGCTTGGTGCGCTTCGAGAATGGCATCGATCGACTCTTCTTTCGCGGAGTCGATGAAGGCGCAGGTGTTGACCACGAGGACGTCGGCCTCATCGGCGTCGGCTGTGATTTGCATGCCGTGCTGGAGCACGCTGCCGAGCATGATCTCGGCATCGACGAGATTTTTGGCGCAGCCGAGGCTGATCATGCCCACTTTGGGCACCGCGGAAACTTCCCGCTCCACTGACAGTATGTCCAACATGGGGAAAACGAGTGGCGTCGCCTGCTATTCCACTCTCACGTCGGCGTCTCCACGGCCTACGACTTTGCCGTTCTTACGGACCTCGACGTCGTTCGGATCGAGCACTTTAATCGAGATCTTGCGACCCTTAAATTGCAGGCCTTCGGAGGCATTAACCCAACGCTCCGTGGCGCGACCGGAGCCGTCCATGATGACGCGCACATACGTTTTGCGAAGGGGACGAATCTCGAAGCGATTGACGTTCGGGGACGGCGAAGGAGTCGCGCTGGGAACTGCGACCGCGGCTTGGGCTTTCCTCAGATCTTCCGGATTTACGGGCTCGGCCCGACGCACCTCGGCCCCCGGATTCAAGGTTGGGAGGGGAGTGGCAGCGGCGACCGCCACGCTCGGCTCAGGGGTAGCGACGACTGACGGGGCGGCGACGGGCGTGGTCTCGGCCGTGATGACAGCGGGAGTCGCGTTCGGTGATGTGGGAGCGGGGGTGGAATCCGCTGCAAGCGCACGCGGAGCCACCATATTACCGGGGGTCGCACTCGGCTGTGCTTGAGAGAGCGCCTGCGCATCGCGGTCGGCGCTGGGTTTGAGCCGTCGGACATCGAGCATCAGTTTCAGGAACCAGATTCCTCCGACCAGAATGACTACGCCGATGACGAGCGGCATGAGGGAATTCTTGCTGCCCGCGGGCACCTTACGCACGACTTCGGTGCGGCGCGGGGCGGGCGCGGGGTTATCCTGCAAATACGCGTAGCCGTCCACGGTCACGTAATCGGACGTTTCAAACGCTTCGAGATAGGGCGACACGTCCACATTCAAGAACTTGCCGTAAATGAGAATGAAGCCTTTGGCGTAGGCGAGGCTGGGAAATTGCGAAAAATCTTCTGCTTCGATCTCGCCCAATTTCGCAGGGCGAATCTTCGTCATGCGCGCCGCTTCATCGAGAGTGAGATTGCGCGCTTCTCTCGCTTTGCGGAATTTTTCGCCTAAGCCTTCCATGAATATCTGTGGGGTATTTGGGCCGGCTAAACGGTGGCGTCGAGATCGACAAGAATCTCACGCGGCTTCGCGCCTTCGCCGGGTCCCAATATGCCGCGCTGCTCCAGAATATCAACGATCCGGGCCGCCCGGGTGTAACCGAGGCGGAGACGGCGTTGCAGCAGCGAGGTCGAGGCCCGTTTTTCCTGGCGGATAATCTCGAGACATTTCTCGACCAGCTCCTCGTCTTCGTCGGTCACGTCGTCGTCGTTAGGCGCGCTCGTCGATTCCATTTTTTCGTGCATCGCGAGGTCGAACGCGGGCGGGCTTTGCGCGGAAACGAAATCGAC
>JBDUAH010000225.1:0-4377 GCA_040004745.1 Chthoniobacterales bacterium
AGCCTTCCCGTTGCTGGCTGCGATCGCCTTCGCCGGCTTCGGTTTGATCGTGAAACAACTGCACTTGGGTGTCGTAAGGCATGTCGATTCCGGCGGCGTCGAGGCTTTCCTTAATCGCTTGCAGCACTGCCGCCCGCACGTGGACGATGTCGGCGCGCCGGCTCTCCGTCCACCAACGGGCGCGGATCGTAACCCAGCTCGCCGACAGATCCCACGGCAAAGCTTCCGGCGCCGGATCGCTCTCGACTTCCGCGACCCCGGCGACAGCTTTCTTGATCACTTCGCAGGCATGGCCAATGCCATCGCCATACCCGATCCCGACATCGTACTCGCTGCGGCGTTTTTCGTACGCGGTCTTCACCAGCACGGCGCTGGTGTAGATCTGGCTGTTAGGAACCACTATCCGCTGTCCGTCGTAGGTCTTCATGATCGTGGCGCGGGTTTCGATGCGTTCCACCGTGCCTTCATGCTCGTTCACTTTGATCTGATCATGAATCTGGAAGGGCTGACGGATAAGGATGAGCAATCCGGCGAGCCAATTCTGCAGGATATCCTTAAACGCAAAACCGATCGCGACCGAACTGACTCCGAGGCCCGCGATAAGGTCACCCGGCTTCAGACTGGGAATAACGACGGTCGCGGCGAGCAGAAAACCGAGGATCAAAAGTCCCGTCTTGGCAAACCCGCCTAACAAGTTGCCCAGGTCCTGGCGGTGGTGGCGAATGAAATGTCGCCGAATGAGACGGCGAACAAGAAGAGCTAGACCGTAAAAGATCGCGAGAAGAACGAGAGCCACCACGATATTCGGCAAGAGCCTGGTGCCGCCATCGACCCAGCTATTGAGACGTTGGCGCGCGCCGGCCAGGCTGAAGTCAATCGTTTGCGATTGATCCTGCGGCGTGGCGGCTCCGAGGATGGGGAGGTTGAACATCGGTATCCTTAGCTTGTTCGAGCCTCGGGCTCAATCAACCGCCGCAATTTGATGCCGGGACTAGATTGCCGTCGAATCCAAGGGATGTTACTCCGTCCATTTGGATCTCTTCGAGTTGCCTCGTTGGCCTTGATTCCCCTTATGCCAAAGCGACCGTCGAGATATCGACCTCGCTCAAACCTCGCGGTCGGGCCGCGTTTCGTCTGCTGCACAATCCCGCTTTTTCTTGGCGTTTCCGCCGCGGACCGCGCCGCTAGCCACCGCGAATTCACTGCCGGTCGGAACTTACCCTATGCCCTGCAGCGACAAGCGGAGGACCGTCGTTGTTCGCAGCGGTGGAGGATCTGGCTTCGGTCCCGAATGACAACGCCGCCCGCCCGTGCGATGACATTTAACCATGCCCGCAAAAAAGAAGATGACCGTGCAAGCCACAGCTCGAACCGCCACCCCGGACTCCGCCAATCGACCGAAGACCAAAGTCGCTGGCTCGACCAAGAAGAACACGCGGATGCAACCGGCGCTGAGCGAGAAAAATGCGAAGGCTGTAAAAACTAAAAAGAAGTCCTAGCACAGGCCGGCCCTGCGACGAGCGGGGCTGGAAGTTTTGTCTTTTATGGCTATCTCGCTCAAGCCTCAGCATCTGAAGCGCTACCGTCAGATCGCCTGGCTCTTGGTTAAATACGGCCGCTCCGATCTCGCCCAAGCGAGCGGACTGGAGGAGACGCTCGACGCCGAGCAACGCGCCACCCCGAAGGAACAAGCCAAAGCCGAAGAGTTGGCCGACGACCTTGAAAAGCTCGGCCCCACCTTCGTGAAGCTCGGCCAGCTTCTCTCCACTCGCGTGGAGATGATGCCCAAGGCTTACATCGAAGCCCTCACCCGCTTGCAGGATAAGGTCGAGCCATTTGGCTTCGACGAAGTGGAAAAGATCGTCGCCTCCGAATTAGGCGTCCGCCTCTCGAAGGCCTTTGCAGAATTCGAGTCCACTCCCATCGCGGCCGCCTCTCTTGGCCAAGTCCACCGCGCCCGCCTCCGGAACGGCCGGCAGGTCGCGGTAAAAGTGCAACGTCCCAATATCCGCGAGCGCATGACCGAGGATCTCGATGCGCTCGAGGAGATCGCGGAGTTCCTCGATCAGCGCACGGAATTCGGGAAGCGCTACGAGTTCGGCGAGATGCTGGATCAATTCCGGAAGAGCTTGCTCCGCGAACTCGATTATAGGCAGGAAGCGAACAACTTGGTCACGCTGCACGAACAGCTCAAGAATTTCGAGCGCATCGTCGTCCCGCAGCCGATCGCCGATTACAGCAGCTCGCGCGTGCTCACGATGGAATATGTGCACGGTCGCAAAATCACCGACGTGACTGCGCTCGGGCGGATGGAATTTGACGGCGAGGCGCTGGCGGAAGAAGTTTTTCGCGCTTACCTCGAGCAAATTCTGGTGCACGGCTTCTTCCACGCCGATCCGCATCCGGGAAATGTTTTCCTCACGGACGAGTACCGCATCGCCCTGATCGATCTCGGAATGGTCGGACGCATCCTGCCGAGTCTGCAGGAGCAACTGCTCCAGCTCTTGCTCGCGATTGCGGAAGGCCGCGGCGACGACGCCAGCGATATCGCGATCAAAATAGGTACAAAAAAAGACGACTTCGACGAGACGCAATTTCGCCGCCAGATCGGCGAGATCGTCGTGCGGCAGCAGGGTTCGACGGTGGGCCAGATGGAAGTCGGGCGTCTTGTCCTCGAGGTTACTCAAGCTTCTGGCGAGAATGGGATTCGCGTTCCGTCCGAGCTCACCATGCTGGGCAAAACGCTGCTTAACCTCGATCAGGTAGGCCGCACCATCGCACCGGACTTCGATCCGAATGCTTCCATTCGCCGCAATGCCGCTCAGATCATGCAGCAGCGATTGATGAAGAGCCTGTCGCCCGGAAATCTCTTCAGCGGCGTCCTTGAATTAAAGGACCTTCTCCAGCGCCTGCCCGTGCGGATCAACAAAATCCTCGATGCCGTCGCGAACAACGAGCTCAAAGTAACCGTGGATGCGATCGACGAAAAAACGCTCATCGTCGGCTTCCAAAAAGTTGCGAACCGCATCACCGTCGGCCTGATCATCGCGGCTCTCATCGTCGGCGCGGCGATGATGATGCGCGTCGAAACTACTTTCCAAATCTGGGGCTATCCCGGCCTCGCGATTCTGCTCTTCCTCGGCGCCGCTGCCGCCGGCATCACTTTAATGGTGAACATTTTCTTCTACGACAAATCGGACAAAGACTAAGCGACGTTCCGACTTCGTGATCTCATTCTGCGATCACCTCGCGGCTCACCTCACGATTTGATGATGGGCGGCACGATGTCCTCAGTGTCGCCCGTATCGATGCCGCGCTGCAGCCGGCTATGGCCGACTCCGTACAGGAAATAAATGATCAGCCCGATGATCAGCCACACGAAGAAGCGCAGCCACGTTTCGATCGGCAAACTGAGCATGAGCGCGCCGCAAAATATCACGCCCAGAATCGGAAAAAGCGGCACAAACGGGACGCGGAACGGACGCGGCCGATCCTTGTCAGTTTTCCGGAGCACGATCACGCCGATGCAGACCAGCGCGAAGGCGAAAAGCGTTCCGATATTCGTTAAATCAGCCAGTGATCCGATATCGGTAAACATGGCTACGCCACCGACGACGATGCCGGTCCAGATCGTGGTGATGTAAGGCGTGCGGTATCGCGGGTGGATGCGCGCGAAATAGCGTGGGAGCAAACCGTCCCGCGCCATCGCCATGAAAATGCGCGGCTGCCCGAGTTGGAAGACGAGCAAGACCGAGGTCAGCCCAGCGAGTGCACCCGCGCTGATCAAAGCCTGCGCCCAGGGTTTCGCGGCAAACGCCGTCGCCACTGCGGCCGAATCACCCACGAATGACGTATATTTTTTCATCCCGGTCAGCACCAGGGACATGAGCACGTAGAGCACTGTGCAGATCACCAGGCTGGCAATCATTCCGATTGGTAAATCGCGCCGCGGATTCTTCGTCTCCTCAGCCGTCGTCGAGATCGCGTCGAAGCCGATGAAGGCGAAGAAGACAATCGCTGCCCCGCCCATAACGCCACCGAACCCGCTCGGCATGAACGGATGCCAGTTCGTGGGATTGACCATGAAGGAGCCGAACGCGATCACGAAAACCACCACCGCGAGCTTGATGATGACGATCGTGGTATTGGCCGTGGCGCTCTCGCGGATGCCGAAAATCAAGAGCACCGTGACTGCGGCGACAATGATAAAGGCCGGCAAATTAAAGGCGATCTGGTAACCCATGATGACCGGCAGCACGGTCGAGGAATAATCGCTCAAGACGTCGCCGCCCTTCGCGAGAACCGTGAGCGCAGTGGTGTGATCGCAGACCAGCCAGAGCGGAAACTTGAGGTGCAACCCAAACGGCAGGTTGCCGA
>JBDUAH010000226.1:0-4374 GCA_040004745.1 Chthoniobacterales bacterium
TCCGCTCGTTCTCGCGATGGACATCGGTAGTTCGTCGGTCCGAACGGCATTCTTCTCGGCCAACGGCCAGCGCTGCCTGCCTTCAACCGCCAGCCGCAAATACTCAGTCAAGTATTCCGGTGATGGTGGCGCTGAGTTGGACGCCTCCCTGATTTTGCGCGCAGCAAGCAGTTGTGTGCGAGAAACATTACGCTGGCGACGCGATTCGAACAGCCATCGTCACGCGCCCATCGCGGCCATCTCCGGCTCCAGCTTCTGGCACAGCCTGCTCGCTTTGGATCGTGCTCATCAACCGCTCACACCGGTCTATATGTGGGCGGACACGCGCTGTGTCAGCGACGCGAAAGCGCTCCGTCACCGCCTCTCCGAGCGAGTCATCCATGCTCGCACTGGATGCATGCTGCGGGCTCCGTTTTGGCCAGCGAAGCTTCGCTGGTTGCGGAGAACTCAGCCGTCTCTTTTCAAACAAACGGCAATGTGGGTTTCGCCTGCGGACTGGATTTATCGCGAACTATTTGGGAGCGCGACTACGAGCCATTCGATGGCTAACGGAACGGGGCTCTACAATCTCAAGACCGCGACGTGGGACGAAGAGCTTTGCCGTTGCTGCCGTGTTCGCCCAGCGCAATTCGACGCTTTGGCGGTCCGGGCGGAAGCAGCCGCGACTTCGTTCCCGGAGTTGCGCGGCGTCCAAGTCTTCGCCGCCATCGGTGATGGCGCCGCGAGCAATTTGGGCTCAGGCGCCGATCGCGCAGGAAAAATCGCGATCACGATCGGCACCAGCGGTGCCGTCCGTGAAATCCTATCCCGACGTGAAGCGACCGCCCGGATTCCGTTCGGACTTTTTAAATACGTGGTCGACGAGAAGCGCTTCGTTCTCGGAGGCGCCGTCAGCAACGGCGGCAACTTGCGCGAATGGTTTCTGCGGGAATTCCAACTCTCCAAAGTAAATTCGCTCTCCCGCCGCGCCGCGGCTAACGACACGTTAACGATTCTCCCCTTCCTGGTCAGCGAGCGCGCCCCGACTTGGCCGGAGGATTTACACGGTGCGATTACCGGTCTCACTCCCGCAATCCAAGCTCGCGATCTTCTGCGCGCCGGGATGACCGCCAGCTTTTATCGGCTGGCGGCGATTCTCGATCAACTGGAGCCGGCTACAGAATCCGAAGTGATCGTGTCGGGCGGCGTGCTGCATGCTCCAGCGTCGCTGGCTATCCTCGCGGATTGCCTCGGACGCGACATCCGGATTTCGCGTGAGCTGGAAAGCTCGCTCCGTGGCGCCGCCGTTTACGCTTTAGAGCAAATTGGTTATCAGCCAACGCCGCTGCGACCGGGAAGAATCGTGCGCTGTCGACCGGAATTCGCCGCACTACATCGCGAGCGACGCACGAAACAGGAAGATCTCGAACGCCGGCTGCGTTGAAGTCCTATTCAGTTTCGCGGACGTCCAAGATCTCGCCCGGCCGACACGCGATCGTGAGCTCGATCGGACGACAGCAGACACTGCAATCCTCCGTCAACGATTGCTCGCCTTGCGAAGTATCGACGAGGAGCGGAAACGATTCTCCGCAATGCGGACACGCGATGTCCGTTTCGATCATCAACTCCATCGCGCCCGTTCGTTAGGCTGCCGCGTCCGAATTGTTCGCCTGTTCGGCGGCCGCTTCATTGCCCACTTTTTGGAAGTGCAACTCCTCGACGCGGCGGCCATCCGATTTCGTGATCGTGACCAGGTAATCTTCGATCTGCACCTGCTCACCTTGCTTCGGCAAATGTCCGAGGAGATGCGTCACGTAACCACCGATCGTGCTCACATCCGCGCTCTCCAGCGTGAGATCGGCCATGTCCTGGAGTTCGTACAAACCGACCGCGCCTTCGACCGTGAATTCGTTCTCGTTGATCTCGCGAAACTCCGCTTTCTCCGTGTCGAATTCGTCCTGAATATCGCCCACCAATTCCTCGAGTACATTCTCCAATGTCACCATCCCGACCGTGCCACCGTATTCGTCCACCACGACGGCGAGATGCGCGTGTTTAGTCAGAAACATGTTGAGCAACTTCTCGAGCTGCATCATCTCCGGCACGTTCGAAACGTCGCGCCGGATGCGCAGCAGATCCGGCTGCGGATCGCGCATCATCGGCACCAGCTCCTTGATGTGAATCAAGCCGATCGTGTTGTCGAGATGCCCGCGGCAAAGCGGGAAACGCGTGTGCCGGGACGCGAGCGCCTTGGCCACGTTGGTCTCGAAACTCTCCTCCAAGTCGAGCGAAACCACATCGCCACGCGGCGTCATGATATCGCGCACCACCCGCCGGCGCATATCGAGCGCATTGACCAGAATATCACGGCCGAGCGTCGACACTTCGTCGCTTTTCTCGCTCTCTTCCAAAATCAGCCGGAGCTCTTCCTCGCTATGAGCCAGTTCGCTGCCGGGGACCGGCTGAATTCGAAGCAGGCGCCGGAGGAGAAAATTAGACGACGAGTGGAGCAACCAGATCGCAGGCTTGAAGACCACGTAGAAGGCGCCCAGCGGACGCACCAACCGCAGCGCCACCGGCAAGGGGCTAGCGATGGCAATGTATTTAGGCGCCAGTTCGCCAAAGATGATGTGCAAAAAAGTGATCCCGAGAAATGCCAGCCCGACCGAGACCGGAGTCACGAAGGCGTGCGAGTGAATTCCCACCAAGCCGAAAAACGGCTCGACCATCTGCTCGAGAAATTGTTCGCCTAGCCAGCCCAAGGCCAGGCTCGCCAGAGTAACGCCCAATTGCGTCGCGGACAGGTAGGCGTCTAGATGCGTGCGCACATGCTGCGCAAAGACCGCGCGCGAATCCCCTTCCTCGGCAACGGCGTCCAGCTGACTGACCCGCACCTTGATGATCGAAAACTCACAGGCCACGAAAAATCCATTCAAAACGACCAGGAAAATGATCGCGGCCAGTTTCGCCAGGATCACGCTGGGCGCGTCCCACTGATCAAGAATAGCTGCGGCGAGAGGCCAGCCGGTTGCTAGAACTGAAGATGAAATGCTCATCGAACGGACGCGACCCTCGCATCCGAAGCCCGCGCCACCGCGGTGGACACTACCAGCTCGACTTCGTCACGCCCGGGATTAATCCGGCGGACGCGAGCTCGCGGAAAGTAAGCCGCGAGACCTTGAAGCGGCGGATAAAAGCACGGCGCCGTCCACTCACCTGGCAACGATTAACGACTCGGGTAGGGCTGGCATCGCGCGGCAGTGCAGAAAGGCCCGCGTAATCCTTCTTGGCCTTCAGCTCCGCCCGGATCTCGGCGTACTTTTTCACCGTCGCGCGCTTGCGTTCGTTTCGATTTAACCAGGAAGTCTTCGCCATAAAAAGGAACGCGGAAACTAGTGGCCTTCGCAGAGTTTGCAAACAGATTTTCCTCCGCTGTCTCCTTTGAAGTTGGACGTTGAGAGTTGAACGTTGGACGGTTGCCTAATGTTCCCACTCGCCGCGAAGATCTTTCCCGCCACCGCTCCTGATTTAGCCCAACTCTTGAGCGAGAGCCTCCAGCGCATTTTCATTACCGCCGCGGAACCGGTCACGATCGCGAGCGATTCCTACCCCACGCTGCAAAGCCTCCGCATTTCCCTCGACGATGCGGAACTGCGTCCCAGCCCTCCCCGTCCCCCAGTCGTATCCGGAGAACGCTCCCCCGCGCTGCAGGTATCAGAATTGCGCCTGGAAGGATCGCGTCTTTCCCTTGGGCCGGCGACTGCCGATCTCCAACTCACAGCCCGTGATGTCGTCCTCGAGCAAGGTCGCGATGCGCAAGACGAGATCGTCCTCGTCCTGCGCAGTGCGGCCGACGGGCAGGTATCGATCGCCACCGACAAGTCTGAACTGGAGAAAGCGATTGCTGCGGTGGCCACGATTGAGGCCGGCAAACAAGGCGTCACTATCGAGAATGTGCGTCTCATACTGCAGGAGCGCGGCCCTCGTAGTTTGAGCGGCGAGGTCCAGGTAAAAGCGAAGAAGTTGTTCTTCAGCACCGTGATCCAGATCGCCGCGCAACTCGATCTCGATGACGAATTAAACGCCACGCTCTCCGGCTTGGCCTGCAAAGGCGACGGAACGATTGGCACGCTCGCATGCAGCGTTCTCGCGCCGCATTTGCAGAAAATCGATGGCCGCACTTTTTCCCTCATGGCGTTACCGCTTGGCGACGTCCGGCTGCGGGATGTGCGATTGGCGGCAGGCGATAAAATCACCGTGCAAGCGGAATTTGGCGCTTAGCGCCGCGACAAAGCGGGACTCGAATGTATGTTGCGAGCCCCGCCGCCCGGCGGTTCTCATTATGATCATCAAAATCGGCTTCGACATTGAATTCGAACTCCCCGGCCCCACGCC
>JBDUAH010000027.1:0-14786 GCA_040004745.1 Chthoniobacterales bacterium
GGAAAGTGGAGTTTCTCGTGGCGACGGATGTGGCGGCGCGCGGGCTGGACGTGGATGACATCGAGATCGTGTTCAATTACGACCTGCCGCACGACGGCGAGGACTACGTGCATCGCATCGGGCGCACGGGACGCGCGGGGAAGGGCGGCAAGGCGGTGACGTTTGTCGCCGGGCGCGAGATTTATAAGCTGGAGCAAATTCAGCGTTTCACGAAAAGTCGGATTCGGCGTGAGAAAATTCCGTCGGCTGAGGAAGTGGAAGGAAAGCGTGCCACCGCCTTTGAGGAAGCTGTGCGCGAGACTCTAACGAAGGGCGAATACAAGCGACACGATGACTTGCTTGATCGGCTGTTGGAGCAGGGGCATTCGCCGACCGACATCGCGTCGGCCTTGATTCATTTGTTAGGCGAAGATAAATCGCGCGGGGGGCAGGAGATCGCGGAAGATCGGCCGCAACGCGATTACCGCCGCGAGCCTGATCCGCGCGGGCGCGAACGACGCGAGCAGACGCGCGACGATTACGAGCGGCGACCATCGCCGCCACCGCGCCGGGCTGGACCGCGCGAGGAAGCGGGAATGGTTTCGCACGAAGCGGGCATGGTGCGGCTGGCCTTTAACGCTGGGCGCGCGCATGAAGTGCAGCCGGGTGATTTTGTCGGCGTGATCGCGGGTGTGACGGCGATCCCGAAAGGCGAGATCGGCGCGATCCATTTGCAGGCGACGAAGACGCTGGTGGATGTGGCGGAAGCGCGCGTGGATTTGATCTTGAAAAAGCTGAACGGGATTCAGTTCAAGGGTCGGAAGTTGCTCGTGCGCGTGTCGAAGTGAACAAGTGGCTCTCGCGAGCCTTTCTTGCACTTTAAAAGGTTACCATGAGTGGTGAGCGAGGTAGGTCGCTCCTCTCGACGCTGTAACTGTCATCCCGAGCCGCGGAGACGGTCGAGGGATCTCGCATTGGGTCTGGGCGAACGGATGAGATCATGGTCTCGCTACGGGCGGCGGCTCCCTGTTGGCAGGGTGTCGCTTCGTAAGTCGGGGAGATCCTTCGACCGTCTGCGCGGCGCGCCAGTTTTAAAACATCGCCCCGGTCAGCGTGTAGGTGATCGGGCAGCGCACCTGCGCAGGACTACCGGGCCGGAAGCGCCAGCGATTTAAGCCGGCGCGAGCGGCGCTATCCAGGACGGCACTGCCAGTGCTTTGCGCCATTGTCACGCCGATGACGCGGCCGGTGGCGGGATCAACTGTTAGGATCGCCACCCCGTTGCCGGTGATCCGCGCGCGCCGAGCTTCGTAGGGATACTCTGGCACCGGCGCCTGCAGCGCGAGGGCTTTGGCCGAAGGCGTTCCTCGGCTCATTGAAAGTTGCGGAGGCCGTTTCGCGATCGGTGGAAGTGTGGTCGGCCGTGATGGCAGCGGCGGCGCTACATCGGAAAACAGCGGCGGATCATCCGGTATGGGCGGCGGTGGCAGATCGGGAAGGTCGGGCGGGGGCGTCGGTGGGAGAGGTTCGTCTCCCAGATCCACTGTGACCGGCGGGTGATCTTTCCACGGTGTCGTGAAATCGGCTGCCGCAGCGGGGCGATGCAAGCTAGCCACGGCGATGGCCGCGCCATGCAGCAAAGCCGAAATGGTCAGGGCGAGACCGATCCGCAGGCGCGGGCGGGACGGAGTGAGAAGTAATGCGGGCATCGTGATTTCCTCCTGATTGATCTTTCAGGAGTGAGACACGCGAGGGCCGCGAAAATTAGTGCCTAAAGGTTACGCGCGAGCGCGCGATTATTCGTCGAGTGGCTCGAAGCCGGCGAACATTTCGTTCGCTTCCGCGAGTTCCCGCAGCGGAATGCAATCGCAGAGCGCGAAGAATTTATTCCACAGCGCGAGCACGTTCGGGTTCTTGTGCGCGGCCTCGATCGCGGCGCGAGATTTCCATTCCGAGACTTCGATAATGGTGCCGTTCTGCGAGCGCATCAGCGTGGGGCGTCGATCCGTGACAAGGTTTTCCTTGCGCAAGGTGGGAACACGACTCCGGACGAGCGTGAGGAGTTCATCTTCTTTGCCGGGCTTCGGTCGATAGGCCACGATGACGCATACACCTTTCATGATGACTGCGACGCTAGCGCTCACCGGCAGGCGCGGGCAATCCTAAATGCAGCGAAGTTTCAACGCGATTCCCAACGTCCGTAGCGCGCGCGGACACAGCAGTAGATTCCGTATGCGGCGAGGCCTAACGCTACGATGCCAAAGAGCCAGCGCCCGTAAGGTTGCGCTTGGAGGGAATCGAGCGCCCCACTCAAGCCACGCGCCTTTTCTGGATTCGATTGCAGGCCAGCCTGGATAAGAAAGATGCCGACCAGGATGAAGACTAATCCGCGCGCCGTAAGGCCGAAGAGGCAGATGCGGCAGAGCCATTTCCGGGCGTTGGCCGATAACTCGGAGAGGCGGATCTTCTTTTCGAATTTTCGTTTGTAGGCGCTCCACATTTTGTAAGCGCCGCCCGCGACGATGGCTGCCCCGATGACGGCCGCGAGCGCAGCGCCGAAGGGTCGCTCGAGGATGCGGGCGGTCCAATCGTGCGCCGCGCCATCGCCACCTCCTCTGGACGAACTGCCGAGCAGAATCTTGACCGCACCGGCGATGATGCTGCCGTAGATGACGGCAATGCAGAGAGATCGCGCGCGCAAGGCGAGGCCCTTCGCGTCCGTCCCGCGGCCTTCCACATCCGTGAACGTTTCGAGGAGGCGCCATACGACGTAGCACGCGAGACCGCCGATGATGACGCCAAGCAGGACCTGACCGAAGGGCTGTTGAGCGATGAAGCGCAAGGCGGCGCGCGATCCGCCGGTTTGGCCATGCCCGAGCCATGCGACCTGCGCCGCGAGCAACCCCACCGTGATGTAGACCAGCCCTATCGCCGCCTGGCCGAGACGGGCGACGTGAGTGATCCAGGATGGGAGTTCGCGCGCCACGGTCCGAAGACTGCCCGCGCTCGGGGTGACTGTCACCTGCGCAGATGCGGTGCAAGCATTGGCCGACCGGCTTCGCGATGCTACGGCACTGCGGGCGAAGCGGCGCGGTGTTTCTTAGTGGTAGATGAGCAAAAGCAAGACGGGCAGCGCGATCCCGCCGAACAAACAGAGCAGGGGCGCGACGACTCCGGCGGAGAAGCGGAACGCCATCACCACGCCCAGCACAGTAGTGACTACCAGCCCAATCGCCGAAAGGAGCGCGAAAGCGTGGAGCGGCGTGCGCTTACTGGCTTTCCCTTCCGGCAGGTGCTGCTTGGTGTGAATGGCGGAGAGCACTCCCAGAGCCGCAGGCGCTCGGTAGCTGCTGTCCTTTGTGCTGTCCTGGAGGCGGTAGATTTGCCACGACCCACTGATCGCGAAGAAAAGAAGCGCCGGAGCGAAAAGACAGCCGAGATAGAGGTGGATGAGTCGTAAGCGCCGCATGCGTTTCACTGTTAGCGGAAACGCCAGTCGAGCCAAGAATTAGCGACGGTCGCTGGCGGAGCGCCGCCACTCGGGAAGAGTTCTTTTAAACACTTGCCTAACGATGCTGCGATATTCATGCTGGCGGCAGTAGATGATTTCTCCGGCCGCCGGGAATCCGCAGGCCGGCTTGAACTCACCTCCGGAAAATGAAAACAGCGGATGGCATCTCATTGTTCGAGCGGGCGTTTGGCGAGCGGATTCTGGCGGGTCAGGCCGTCAACGACAACGCGGGGCCGGGTCGCGACCGAAGCCCCGAAATAGCAGGAAGTAGAGCAAAACGAAAGGAAGTGATCGTCGGACCGTCTCCTCTAAAGGCGAGCCGCGAACTCTAAAAATCTATGGATATCGAAGCAATCATCGGTGCGGTGCAGGAAGAGCTAGGCCTCAAAGCGGATGGCAAGGCCGGGCCCCAGACGTGGAAGGCGATCTATCTCCGAATCAAAGGCAAACCACCGGAAGACGCCGACGCGCCGGTGACGACAAAGGACCTGCCGGCCTCCGCGACCGGATCCGTCGATGCGCGAAGCGAGAAAAGCATCGCGACTTTGCACCCGGAGGCGCGCCCGTATGCGCGGACCTTGGTGCAGAAAGCAGCCTCGGTCGGAATCACGATCATGGTCATCAGTGGCCTGCGCACTTATGAAGAACAAGATGCTCTGTATGCGCAGGGAAGAACGAAACCCGGGCCGCGAGTGACGAACGCGCGGGGCGGTTATTCCAACCACAACTTCGGCATCGCGTTCGACATTGGCGTTTTCAAGGGCGCCACTTACATCCCCGACTCGCCGCAATACAAAGCGGTCGGTGCGATGGGGATAGAGATCGGTCTGGAATGGGGCGGGAATTGGAAGACGATCAAGGACGAGCCGCACTTTCAATTGCGTCCGCACTGGGCCACTGATCAAACCGAAAGCGACATGCTGGCGGAATTGCGGGACCGGAAAGCGAGCGACCGCGACTATTACGCCTAAGGAAATCGTGAAGGCCAAATTCATTCTCCTGGTTGTCATTGCCACTTCCATCTTTTCCACATCCATGAGCGCCGCCGGATTCAGGGGGTCGATCGAATTCACCGCGGCCGAAAAGGCGGCGCACGACCGCTACATCGGCACGATCACACGGGAGGCGAGGCGTTATTTGGAAGACGTATATCGCGATCATCTGGCGTTTTATCGACGCTACGGCGTCTCGAAATATTACGGAGACCGGAGCACAGCGCTCGATACCCGGGCGAAAAGAATCGCAGCTTTGCGACAGGCCGGCGCGCCGGTGTCGTTGGTCGATGAATTGGTGCCGAGCAGTTGCATCGGCTTATCGCTAAAAGCTCTGGAAGCAGGCTTCCGCGCACCCGGCGATCCCGCGCTCGTGAGCGCCTATCAGAAGATCTACCAATTCGCGCGCGCGAACGATCTCGATGGCAGCGCTGTTTTGGACGCGCTGCAAAAGCTCGGCTGGCGCGTCTGTTACTGGAATCCGATGCCGTCCGCAAACGAGCGTTGGGATGCGGAGGAGCTCAACTGGCGCAGCAAAGGCTGGCACGCTTACCGGTATAGCACGGTGATGAATCGAGGGAATTACTACTACAATCAGGTGGACGATAAATCGCTCTTGGTTGGATTCGGCACCCAGGTGCCTGCGGAATTCCGACGAGCTCCGTTCTTCATTGGCGTCGCGCACACGGGGTATCACGTCTTTCCGGGTTTCGAAGGTACCGTCATAGAAGCGCACTCCACGCGGCCGCTGGCCTCGATCAACAATCTGGAGACCAGCCCCTTCAATCCGCTGGCCAGTGGCGGCGGTCCGCGCTGGACGCCGACCGAGAAATATCGTTCCGGACTGATCGCCTTACCACCGCATTGATCTTAGTCAGGACCGCCGGCTTTAGTCTGGCGCGCGATCCTCGAAACGCGTGCGAGAGTGGCGGGTGAGCCGCGACTTTGAGGAACTCGATTACCAGAAGACCGCGCTCGGCGAATTGATCCTGCGGCGGCGGGTCATGCACTCGTTAGACGACATCGTCGTTTACGAGGTGAAGCTGGGCGACGCGTTTTTGATGTCCAGCTTGTTCCACGAAGTGGAGGTGGCGCTTGCGCACCTCGGTCTCGAAGAATTGGAGGGGACGGATTGGGATCTTGTCGTCGGAGGGTTGGGGCTTGGCTACACCGCGGTGGCGGCGTTGGAACATGCCGAGGTGCGCTCGCTGCGGGTGGTTGACGCGCTGCCGGCGGTGATTGGCTGGCATGAGGAGGGACTGGTGCCGCTGGGTTCGCAACTGACCGGGGATGCGCGTTGCCGTTTGGTGGCGGGTGATTTTTTCGCACTGGCGGAGTCGCCGGAAGGCTTCGATCACGAGCAACCTGGCCAGCTCTACCATGCCGTCCTGCTCGATATCGATCATTCGCCGCGCGATTTGCTTGATGAGCGCAACGCGACCTTTTATACGCCGAACGGTCTGAAAGCGTTAGCTGCTAAGATCCGTCCCCGAGGCATCTTCGCCATGTGGTCGGACGAGGCGCCGGATGAAGATTTTATGGAGGTAATCAGCTCGGCCTTCGAGACGGTGAGAGCCCACGTGGTCACATTCACGAATCCTATTCTGGAAAGCGATTCCGCGAGCACGGTTTACGTGGCCCGGAAAGCGAACTGAGCGGGAGCGCCGCCGCAGCTTGCGGGGTGCGTTTTCACACGGCACGGGCTCGCCCCAAAAATTTCCGCCAGCCGCGGCACGGGAGTTGCATCACAAACTCGCAACTATTCGTCTGGCGCGCCGTAGGGCGGGCCGGTGCGGAGATCAGACACCCCGACTATGAAATCTATTTTTGCCCTCCTCTCCAGCAGCCTGCTGCTATGCTCCTGCGCCGACACTTACGTTTACAAAACGGACGTCGCGACGGCCGGCGGCGTGGCCGCTATCGATAGCAAAGACTTTGGCTCCGGCATTCGCATGACCACCTGCGGCGTGGGCGCGGCCCATCCCAAAGCGATTTACATCCGCCCTTTCTGCATCGATAACGCCACCTTCATCGGCGATCAGGCCGCGTCTCTGGGCGAAATGCCGATCCGCAAGGCGCTTGTGCCCGTTTCCTTTGCCGGCACTTTGAAAGAGTCCCTGGAGAAGATGGCGCCTACGCGCATCCTCGAAGACGACGAGACCCCACGCACCGGCTGGCTCGTGGAAGGTGAGTTTCAGCTCGTGGACGGCGGCAGCCCAGTTGGCCGCTTCTTCGCCGGCCACTTCGGAGCGGGACGCTCGTTTCTTTCCATGCACGTGAAAATTACCGACGTCGACAAGGGCGTGGTCGTCTATGAATTCGACCTCGCGGGCGGAAGCAGGCTGCAGGGCCCGGCGGGCACCATCCGCGCCAGCGGACTCGGTAAGGCCATCCCGTTCGATCTCGTGAACGCGGCAGAACGCATCTATCTCGCGCTCTCGCCGAACGTTCATCGTTACGGCACACGGAGCAGCATCGCATTGCGCTAAGAACAATCATCGACCTACGGCTCTCAAAGCTGTTGCGAATAATGGCGACGCGGCAACGCGTCGCCTTTTCGTTTGGAAGGTTGCGAAGGAAACCTCGGCGTTTAAGGTGCTCCCACTGTTAAAAATCGTGACTGTATCTACCCGTTTTTCTCTTATTTTCCTCGTCTTCGCCGCGTGTTTGGCGGGCACCAACGCCGCTCGTGCGGCGCAGGCGTTCATCATTGTCGACTCCAAAACCGGCTACATCCTCCAAGAGAATAATTCGCGGCAAAAGCGCCAGATCGGCAGCCTGACGAAGGTTGCGATGGCCATGGTCGTGCTCGATTGGGCCGACAAAATGGGCGGGAGTCTTGGCCAGACCGCCACCATTCCGCCGGAAGCGTTGGTTGGGACGGCCGAAAATCTGGTTGGCTTCCAACCCGGAGACACCGCCACCTTGCGCGATCTCCTCTACGCGGCGCTCGTGCAGTCCGATAATGTCGCCGCCTACGCGTTGGCAAATCATGTGGGACAAGCGCTGCGCTCCAATATGCCGTCCGCGGGTAGCGGATCTGCGGTGGATCTTTTTGTGGGGCAAATGAACGCGCTGGCCAAGACGCTCGGCATGGAGCGCACGCTTTTCTCCAATCCCACCGGCATCGACACCAACGTGAAACCTCTGCCGTATTCCACCGCGAAAGATATGGCACGCCTCTCTCGCCACGCCATGAACCAGGCTGGCTTCCGCTTCTACGTTTCGCAGACGGAGCGCCAGATTTCTTTCAATAGCGGCGGCAAGCAACGCGAATACAAGCTGCGCAATACGAACGAGCTCCTCGGCATGGACGGCGTGGAAGGCGTGAAGACCGGGCGCACTGCGCGTGCCGGCGATTGCCTTATCCTTTCCGCGCAGCGCGAAGCCGAAGTGATCAAGAACGGGCCGACTTCCACTACCGTCATTCCTCGTCACATTATCGTGGTGCTTCTCGGAAGCTCGGACCGCTTTGGCGAAGGCCGCGGTTTGCTGGCGCAAGGCTGGCAACTTTACGATCAATGGGCCGCTGCCGGTCGCGTGGTCGAACCGAAGAAGGTCCTCTGAGCGGTGTCGAGGGCCAGGCGATGAAGCCCCGCATCGGAGTGCTGACTAGCGGCGGCGATTGCCCTGGCCTGAACGCCGTCCTGCGTGGCGTGGCGCTGGCGGGCGAGAAATTTGGTTTCGAGGTCCTTGGGTTTCTCGATGGCTTCGAGGGTCTGCTCCCGCCTGGGCACTTCGTTATTCTCGACCGCCGTAGCACGAGCGGGATCATGCCGCGTGGCGGTACCATGATTGGCACCACCAATCGCGGCCATTTCGTAGCCAAGGTCGGCGCGGGCGAAAAGACCATTATCCCGGCAAATGTGATCGCTGGCGCGCAAGCAGTGCTGGAAGAGCAGCGTGTAGAAGGATTAATCATCGTGGGCGGCGATGGCTCCATGACGACCGCGCTGCAGTTGCAGGAATCAGGCATCGATTGCATCGGCGTGCCGAAGACGATCGATAACGATCTCGCCGCCACCGCGATGACGTTCGGGTTCGATTCCGCCGTCGCATCCGTGACGGACGCGCTCGATCGCCTGCACACCACCGCCACGAGTCACAAGCGCGTCATGATTCTCGAAGTGATGGGGCGGCACGCGGGCTGGATCGCGTTGCACGGCGGTATCGCTGGCGGCGCGCACATCATTCTGATTCCGGAGATTCCATTTCACTACGATCAGATCGTCCAAGCCCTTCAAGCGCGGGAAGAAAAGGGCAGCATCTACTCGTTAGTCGTAGTGGCCGAAGGCGCGTGTCCCGCAGATGGCCAGGCGGTCAAGCGCCTAGCCGAGGCGGGAGAAGATCGCTTCGGCGGAATCGGTGGCGTGGTCGCGGCGGAGATCGCGGCGCGGACGGATAGGGAGACGCGTTGCACGGTTCTGGGGCATCTCCAACGCGGCGGTGCCCCCACCACTTTGGATCGGATCCTTGGCACTCGCTTCGGGGTCAAAGCCGTCCGTCTCGTCGCGGAGAAGCAATTTGGTTCCATGGTCAGCTACCAGAATTATCAGGTCCGCCACGTCCCTATCGCCGACGCCGTTAATCGGCTGCGTCTGGTCCCGCCGGATGGCGAAATGATCCAGACGGCCCGAGACGTCGAGATCTCGTTCGGCGATTAGTGACCCTGCGGCCCGACCGCGGGCCGGCTCCACCTCGGGACGCGAAAAAGAGATTGGCTTGTTCCAAACTCGCTGCGTAACTTCCGCACCTGCGTCCCGGCCACTCCCCGGCACGCTCTTTCCATGATCAACATTCTTCGCAAAAATCAAAAAGGACTCTGGATCGTCATCGGTCTCCTTTGCATCCCGTTCGTATTCTATTTTAGCAAATCGGATATCGCGAAGATTCAAAAAGACGACTTCGGCCATTTCTACGGGCACACAGTCACTCGGATCGAGTTCCAGCGCGGCCTCCGCCTTTTTAACCTGGCGCGTGATTTGGGGATGTATTCGTTCCTGCAAGGAATGATCGCTGGCGCGCAATCGGAGAACGCAGCGCAAACCGATTTCGTCTGGAATCATCTTATTCTGCACCACGAAGCGGAGCGGCTCGGCCTTGCTCCTTCTGCGAGTGAGATCGCGCCGACGGTGAAGAAATTCATGGCCTTCCAGGGCGACAAAGGCTTCGACATCAACAAGTACAATCAATTCACGCAGAACGTCCTGCCATCGATGGGTTTTGGAGAGGCGCAGATCGAAGAGCTGGCCTCCGATCAACTGATCCTGGAGAAACTGAAAACGCTCGTGAGCGCGGGCGCGACGGTGCCGGAAGCGGAGTTGAAGGAAAACTACGAGCGAGCCTACGGAAAGCTGAGCGCCGCGGTGGTGCGCGTGAAATCCGAGGAGATCGAGAAAGGTGTGCAAATTTCCGACGAAGAGATCGCGAAATATTACGAGACGCATAAAGCCGAATTGATGAGCGAGGAAAAACGGAAGGTTGAATTCGTTTCCTTCAGTCTGGATGACGAGCAGAAGAAGCTCACCGGCAAAGACCGTGTGCCTGCTTTACAAAAGTTGGCTGACCGCGCGAACGATTTTAATCAGGCGCTCTTGGAAAAAGGCGCACAGTTCGAGCAGGTGGCGGCCAAGTTTCAGCTTCCGATTGAGACGACCGAGATGTTCGCGAAGAGCCAGCCGGACCCGAAACTCAGCGCGAAGGCGCAACTGGTCGAGCCAGCATTCCAGTTGAAGCCAGACGAACCGAACAGCGACGCGATCCAGGTGGGTGATGGTTTTTATGTGCTGCACCTAATGGGGACGGAACCGCCGCGCCCACTCGCGCCGGATGAGGCGAAGCCGAAAATTGCCGAGAAACTGAAGAAGCAGCGCGTCACGGAGATGGTGGCGACGAAAGGTGCTGAGGCTGCGCGGAGTCTGCGCGAGGCGATGAAAGCGGGCACGCCGCTAGATGCCGCCCTGCAAGCAACCGGATTGCCGATGGAAAAAATTCCTCCGTTTGCGCTGGCCGAACCACCAATGCCGAAAGCGGCGGAGCCGGGCAAGCCACCGACGCCGGACGCGCCTGACCTGCAGACGATCAAGACCACGGCCAGCGAACTTAAAGCGGGCGAAGTCTCGAATTTCCTGCCGACGCCTACGGGCGGCGCGGTGGTGGTTTTGGAAAAACGCGAACAGCCGGACCCGGCGAACTACGAGAAAACACGGGCGGAGTTCACCACCCGGATGTCGGGCGGGAAGAAGGAAATCGCATTCTACGAATGGCTCCGCGAGCGGCGGCGCGAGGCGGGTGTGCAAACGCCCGTCGAGCCGTCGGAGGCTCCCGTGGAGCAGGGCTAAGGATTCCGACCATCCAACGGATGGAAAACCTGGACGACATCTTTGACGACGCGAACGGCGATCTGGCGATCGGCGAACTCGAGAGCGCAATCGAGAAGTATCGGCGCTGCGTGGAACTCGATCCGGGGTTCTTCGACGGCTGGCATGCCCTCGGCATGGCGCTGATGAAAGTGGGCCGCTTCCCGGAAGCCATCGCAGCCGGCAAACGCGCGACGGAGCTCCGACCCAACGACCAGATTGGCTGGACGAGCCTCTCGCTTTTCTACAATCGCAATGGCGACATCAAGGAAGCCGAGGCCGCCGGGACGAAGGCGAAAATCCTGAGTTGGGGCGGAAAGATTGCGAAAGAGTAGGGAGACCGCGTCGATGGAGCCGGCCGTCACTCG
This sequence comes from Chthoniobacterales bacterium, assembly GCA_040004745.1. GTDB lineage: Bacteria > Verrucomicrobiota > Verrucomicrobiia > Chthoniobacterales > UBA10450 > JACCTI01. The sequence continues at coordinate 11,210 of JBDUAH010000027.1, forward strand.
GGCCGAAGTCTAACGAGCGACCAGCGACCTCTCGGGGCGGGCGCGGGGGCCTCCAAAACAAAACCGCCGCTCGCGTCTGAAGACGACGAGCGGCGGATGAAGGGCGCCGACAGTGTGCGCCAGAATTGTGTTTTAGCGGTTGGCTTTGCGAATCGGAGGATCGGTCGGAAGCGGCGTGAGAAGCACCGCGTGGAAGGTGTTCGACTCCACTTCGAGTGCGTTGGCCGTGATCTGGCCCTGGTCGTTAATGCCGGTCGCGGAATAGAGACGGAAGGTCTTGGCAGCGCTTCCGATCAACTCGTTCAGATCGGTCATAGTGCCGTTCTCGCTCAGGAAAGCGACGGGTTGCGGCGCGTGCAAGCTGCCGAGGGGCGATCCGTACGTGATCGGGTCGAGAGGAAGGTAAGAATAGCCAACCACCCGATCGGTTTTGTTCACGCCGAGCGCACAGCTCATGTCGATCCCTGGCGTCTTGCCACCGAGCGAGCCCAAGTTTCTCATCGCTTTACCATCATAGAGGAATGCGCGGACGTTCCCGTCCGCTGTGCTGGAGTAACCGACGACATGATTGGCAGCATTAATTGCGGTGCCGTAACTGGAAGAGCCGCCCAGAGTTCCAAGGTCGATCATGGCCTCGTCGGTGACGAGACCGGACGAATTCATCCTGTAAAGAAACGCGTGCTTCTCGCCGAGTGCGCTGGACGCCAACTCGGAGTCGCCCGTGATATTCCCGGCTTCGTTGATCGCCACCGCTCTGGCGTGCGCTCCACCGAGTGTGCCGATATCGGACATGCCGGCACCGGGACTCCAGACGAAAGCGAGGGAGTTTGCGCCGTCGGCATCAGGGCCGGAGAAACCGACCACCTGTCCCTTGGCATTGATGCCAGTGGCGCGACTGAACTCACCCGGGTGGAGTGAGCCAAGATCGTAAGCGTTTTCGCCAACGAAAAGCGCGGCGTGACTGTAAGGCGAGGGGCCATCGGCACGGAAAGCCGCGCCCCCGAAGGTGGAATCGCCCACGACCTGCGCGGACTCGTTAATGCCGAAAGCGCGATTGACGCTGTCCGAAACGCTGCCCCCGAGATCTTCCAGCGCGCCTTTCGCGTAGGTATAAAGGAAAGCGGACTGGTCGTCGGCCGTAGTGAAGAATGTTCCGGTGACCTGCCCTTGGTTATTGAGCGCAGCGGGGCTGCTATTCTTTTTCGAGAGCGCTCCGAGGTCGGTGACGACGTAGCTTTGGCCGGATGCGGGAGAGCTGGCGCTGGTGAGACAGGCGAGCAGGGCGATGGCGGCGATAGAGTATTTTTTCATAGAGTCGTAATTCCCCTTGAGGGGTGGCTTGTTAGATTTGCGCGCCAGCAGGAGAGATGCGGAAGGGTACCGAATCGAAGGCGTTAGTTTTGTCCGGATGAGAGCAGGCTCCGTGCTAGAGTTATGGAAATTATAGCAAAAATCTGGCATGGATCGGGAGGGGTAGAGCTGAGCCGGCCCCCCTAGGCCGGAGTCTAACAAGTGGAAACTTCCTTCGGCGCGGGGGCGCGCCGGCTCCAACGCAAAACCGCCGCTCGCGTGCGGGGGCACAGCGAGCGGCGGTTTGCCTAATTTACTCTGGCGTGAGCGCCTACCAGATGCTCACGATCTCGTCCGAGGGGCGGACCATCGGACAATTGTCCGGCAGATCGAACGCCTTCTTGAAGTCCGGCGAATTCGAGAGCGGACCGTTGCAGCGGAACTTTGTCGGAGAGTGCGGATCGGTGTTCAAGCGCAGTTTGAGCGCTTCGTCGCGAGTGTTCGCGCGCCAGACCTGCGCCCAGCCGAGGAAGAAACGTTGCTCCGGCGTGAAACCGTCGATCTTGTCCTGCGGTTTGTCCTTCAACGCTTTCTGCAACGCGGCGAAGGCGAGTTTCACGCCGCCATCGTCGGCGATGTTCTCGCCCTGCGTCAGTTCGCCGTTGATGTGCATGCCGGGGAGCGGCTCGTACCCCGAATACTGCTTCACGATCTTGTCCGCGCGCTCTTTGTATTTCGCGGCGGACTCGGGCGTCCACCAATCACGCAGATTGCCCTCCGCGTCGTACTGGCGGCCCTGGTCGTCGAAGCCGTGGCTGATCTCGTGCGCGATGACCGCTCCAATGCCACCGTAGTTGATCGCGTCGTCCGCGTTCGCATTGAAGAACGGCGGCTGCAGAATGCCCGCCGGGAACACGATCTCGTTCATGTTCGGGTTGTAGTAGGCGTTCACGGTTGGCGGCGTCATGCCCCATTCCTTGCGGTCCACCGGCTTGCCGATTTTCGCCAACTGACGGGCGGACTCGAACTCGGCTGCGCGCGCGGCGTTCAAGACGTAAGGCCCGCGATCGATCTTGAGCGCGGAGTAATCGCGCCACTGGTCCGGGTAGCCGATTTTCACCGAGAAAGCGGCCAGCTTTTTCAACGCCTCTTCCTTCGTCTTGTCGTCCATCCAATCGCGCGACTTGATGCTGTCCGCCATGGCGGACTGAATGTTCTTCACCAGATCGATCATGCGCGCCTTGGATTCTGGCGGGAAATTATCGGCCACATAAAGTTTACCGAGCGCCTCGCCGATCGCGTCGTCGGTGGAGGCCACCACCCGCTTCCAGCGCGGCTTGAGCTGTTTCGCGCCCGTCAATGTGGTGCCAAAAAACTTAAAGTTCTCGTTCACGAAATCGCTCGAAAGTTGATCGGCGGCAGCGTGAATGAGATGCCAGCGCAGGTAGGTCTTCCAGTCATCGAGTGAAGCGGTCTTCAGCAACTCGTTCCCGGCTTTGAAGAAGTCCGGCTGGCCGACATTGATATCGCCTGGATTTTCGAGGCCGATCTCGCGAAAATAAACAGGCCAATTCCAATTCGGCATCAGCGCCTGCAGATCGTTCACCGACATCTTGTTGTAATTCTTCTGCGGATCGCGCAGCTCGACGCGAGTGCGAGCGGGCTTCGCCAGCTCCGTTTCCAGGGCGAGGATCTTCTTGGCCGACTCGCCTGCCTTGGCTGCGGGATCGCCCAGCAAGGTGAGCATCTTGGTCACGTGCGCCACGTAGGCTTCGCGCAGCTTTTTCGAAGCGTCGTCATCCTTCGTGTAGTAATCGCGGTCCGGCATACCGAGCCCGCCCTGGTACGCCTGCGCGATCACCATGGTGCTGTTCTTGTCGTCCTGTCCGGAAGTGAATCCGTAGAAAGCGGTCACGCCCATCGTGTGCAGATGCGCGATCTCTTTCAGCAGGCCTTCGGGATCGTTGACGTCTTCGATCTTCTTAAATTCGTCTGCGAGCGGTTTCGCTTTCGCCTCGTTGATCGCCTTCTCGTCCATTCCACTGGCGTAATAATCGCCCACCTTCTGCACCGCGGGATCCGCGGCAGCGTCTGTCTTTTTGCCCGCGTCTTCGGCTGCGATTTTCATCGCGGCGTTGTTCCGTTCGAGCAGGATATTAAAACTGCCCCAACGCGATTCCTCGGGCGGGATGGGATTTTTCTTCAGCCACGTGCCGTTCGCGTAGGTATAAAAATCTTCGGAAGGCTTGACCGATTTATCCATGTTCTGGACATCGAAAGCGGGCGG
>JBDUAH010000227.1:0-4358 GCA_040004745.1 Chthoniobacterales bacterium
GATCATATCGAGACCGATATTAAGACGTTTCCGCTCGCCGCCGCTGAGCGTCTTTTTGACCGGACTGCCGACCACGCTGGCTCTTCGTTCGCTCAATCCCAATTCGACCAGCTTGCTTTCCAAACGTCTCGTCAGATCGCGCCGCGAAAGATGGGGCGAACGAATCGCGGCTGCGAATTGTAGATTCTCCTCGATCGTCAGATTCTCATCGAACGCGTCCTCTTGCGGGATGTAACTGACGTAGCGCTTTAGATCGTCGAGGTTGTCGTAGAGCGACTCGTCGTTCAGGAGAATTTGGCCGCGCGTCGGCTGAATTTGCCCTCCGAGCACTTTCAGGAACGTGCTTTTGCCGCAACCGCTCGCTCCCATCACGCAGACCAGTTCACCGCGATTCACGGCGAACGAAATTCCATCCAGCGCGACTTCCGCGTTACCAAAGCGATGGTTTATATCTGCCACCTCGAGGCTGCGGATGATATTGCGCTCCTCCTCGATGATTCGCTCGGAGAAATCGCAGCGCAGGAATTGCCCCGTATCGATGCGAATCGTGTCACCATCAGCCAAGGCCGCGCTTCCGCGCACCGGCTGTTCGCGCACCATGATGGGGCGATCGGCCGAGATTACCTCCAACGTGCCAACCCGCTCGTCGTAATCGCAGAAAATCTTCAAAAGTACGTCGCCGCTCGTACCGGGAGAAAGCAGGATATCGTCCTCCTCCAAGAGGCTCGGATTGTTCGAAACGAGGTATTCCGACTTCGACGCCTTGAGCTGGAAACGCCCGCCCATGGCGCGAGCGCGTCGGCGTAAATCGATCAGGTCCATCTCACTGTCGTTGTGGAACATGATCCGATCGTCTAACGATGCCTCCACCTGCTGGCCGGCCTTCAACGTCACGCCATTGATGACCGCATCGACATCTCGCAAGGCGCGCACGCTCACCTTCAAACCGAAGGTAACTTCGATCGAACTCTCACGCGTGCGCGAACGCTCCAACTGCACCTGATCGCCATCCTTCGGCACCCGAACGAAAATCTGCGGGAGCGAAACGTTCTTCTTCGCGTTGAAATATGCGGCCAGCTCCTGATAGGTGAGCACATGATCGCCGATCAGAATGCGTTGCCCCGGATAAATGCGGCAAAAGCCACCACGCAAGAGCGGACGACCTCGCACCGAGACCGGCTGCGAGCTGTAATTTTTCAGCAGAATCAGGTCGTGATATCGGAACGAGAGCAACCGCTCGGCTGGCGGGACATTCTTTAGCAACACGTCGGAGTCGTTGTCCGGTCCGAACGAGAGCGATTCCAGTGGCGACGCCCCCCGCTGGTAAATGGACGTATCCGAATCCTCGGAAGCGTTCAGTTGATACACAATATCGATCGCCTGCGCCGCCATCCCGAGCTGCGACATGAAGGAGTAGAACGCGACCACTTGCTCCTGCTTCAAGCCCGCCTGCGAAATCAGATCGTAGAGCTGGACGCCGAGCATGATCTTGCGATCGGCGCTCAGCTGAACCGAAAGCTTTTGGGCCATTCCCGCCAAATCTTGCTGTTCGTAAAGCGCCTGGCGGAAGAGCTGCCGCAACTCAGAGTAAACTGCTTCCGGATAATCATAGCGCAGGAACCCGAGGCTCGAATCGATCTCCTCCTCGAGCAAAACGCCGTCCGCTTTCGAGAAACTGGCCAGCACCTGAATGAGCAACGGAAGCAAATTCGGCCCCTCGGCGACGCTCCGCGGTTTGCGCAAGGCGCGCCGCATCCAACGCCGACTCGTCCGCTGCATGCGATAGGCAAACGGGGTCACGCGCTGCACCGCGCGATCGATTTTGTCAGCTAATGTGAGGGTGGGCTCGGCCATCGAATAGTGGGGGTCATCGTAAATCTGACACCCCGGCCGCGCAACGGCTGCCAGCACGAGGGAAAATGGGCGAGAGCAGGTCGGCAGCCCTTTTGCAATGATAATTCCTTCATGTTAACCTTTCCTTGTCCGTGTTCCGCGGGCTTTCCTCTCTATGTCCCAATCCGATCGTAATTCCAAAAAGGACAGCAAGTCCGGCGGCAACGAACCAAGCTTCAATTGGCGCGGCGTCGTCCTCATCGCCATCGCCTTTGCGCTCATCGGCCTCGCCGTGCTTTTCCGCGGCGGCGCCTATCAAAACGTCGAAGACGTCCCCTACAATCGCTTCCTCGAATTGCTCGATAACAAGCAGATCGCGATCAATAAAGAATATCCCCTGCAACTCGTGGTGGAAGAAGGCCGTCCCACGCAGACGCTACGCGGCGCTTACATCAAACAAGGCACTGGTCCGGCCGCGACCGAACAGGTGGCTTTTCGCACGACGATCTTCCTGAACTACAACACCAACCTCCAGGAAAAACTCGCCGCCGCGGGCATTCAGCCCGCGATCAAGATGGAATCGAACCTCTGGGCGCAAACCCTTGTGGGCTTCCTCCCGATTGCGTTTTTTCTCCTCATTCTCTACTTCCTCTTCCGCCAGCAGATCAGGATGGCCGGCAAAGGTGCGCTGAATTTCGGAAAATCGAAGGCCCGCATGTTGGCCCGCGATAAGAATAAAATCACGTTTAAGGACGTGGCCGGCGTTGAAGAGGCGAAGGACGAAGTGACGGAGCTGGTAGAGTTCCTGCGCGACCCGAAGAAGTTTCAAAAGCTGGGCGGTCGTATTCCGAAAGGTGTTCTACTTGTTGGCCCTCCCGGAACCGGCAAAACGCTGCTCGCCCGCGCCATCGCTGGCGAGGCAGACGTGCCGTTCTTCTCCATCAGCGGTTCTGATTTCGTGGAAATGTTCGTCGGTGTGGGCGCCAGTCGGGTGCGCGACATGTTCGAGCAAGGCAAGAAATCGGCGCCCTGCATCATTTTCATCGACGAAATTGATGCGGTCGGCCGTCATCGCGGCCACGGCGTCGGCGGAGGACACGACGAGCGTGAGCAGACGCTCAACGCGCTCCTCGTGGAGATGGACGGTTTCGATACCCAGGAAGGCGTCATCATTATCGCGGCCACGAATCGCCCCGATGTTCTCGATCCCGCGCTGCTGCGTCCGGGTCGCTTCGATCGCCAGATCACCGTCAACTTGCCCGACGTAAAAGGACGAGAAGAAATCCTCCGTGTTCACTCCAAAAAGGTGAAGCTCGCGGAAGGCGTCGATCTCCAAGTGATCGCGCGGGGCACCCCTGGTTACTCCGGCGCCGAACTCGCCAACGTCATCAATGAGGCCGCTCTCTTGGCCGCACGTCGCGGATTAAAAGGCATCACGCTGAAGGAGCTCGAGGAAGCCCGCGATAAAGTGCGCTGGGGTAAAGAACGCCGCAGCATGGCATTGAGCGAAAAGGAAAAGACCAATACCGCCTATCACGAAGCTGGCCACGCTTTGCTCCTCGAGTTGATCGATCACACCGAGCCCCTTCATAAAGTCACCATCATTCCGCGCGGCCCTTCGCTCGGCTCCACCATGTGGTTGCCAGAGGAAGACAAGTACACAAATCGGAAAAACGAATTGTTGGCCAGCCTCGTCGTCACCATGGGCGGTCGCGTCGCGGAAGAGATCGTCTTCGGCGATGTCACCAATGGGGCTCGCGGCGACATCAAGATGGCCACCAACACCGCGCGCCGGATGGTTTGCGAATGGGGCATGAGCGAAAAGATGGGCATGGTGGAATACGGTGAACACGAAGATTACGTCTTTCTCGGTCGCGATATTTCTCGCTCCCGGGATTACAGCGAAGCCACCGCCGAGGAAATCGATCGTGAAGTACGCAAGCTGATCGACGACTCCTACGCGATCGCGAAACAACAGCTCACCCAGCATCGCGACAAGCTGGAGATCATCGCGAAAGCGCTGCTGGAATTCGAGACGCTTGATGGCGCGCAGATCCGCGACATCATCGAACACGGCCACATGACCAATCCGCCTCCAGGTCCTCCCACTTCTGGCGGTGAAAAAATGAAAGCGGAAAAGCCGCCCAAGCAGGTCGTCGTCGCGCCAGACGTGAATCCGCCGCTGCCCGGCGGCTTGAGCGGCGCACCGGCTTAGGAGCGAAGCCTGCAGGCGGGACTTTCACCGCCGGTGTTCCTGGGAATGCGTGGTCGGTGCGTCGTTATTCGCCGCGTTGTTTATCGACGAGATGGCGCAACTGCCGCTCCATCGTCTTGAACGCGTCGTGAATCGCTTTCGTCAGCGGTTCGTGAGAATCGCTATCGGTCTGATTTTCATCCGCCACCAGCTCGTGTCCGGGCGGCACCGTCACATCGATCCGCACCCGCACTGGGTTGCCTTTTTTGTGCGCGTGATTCCGCTGTTCGATCACGACATCACAGCGATTGATATGATCGCAAAATTTCTC